>NZ_JAPHPY010000002.1:0-243469 GCF_026241575.1 Vibrio sp. Sgm 5 | reverse complement strand
AGGACGGGTAGAGCTTCAATAAAGGTGCTTTGGGAAGGATGGTTTAAACTACAAACCATCCTTGAAGGCTACGAACTCGCAATGTCTCTTGATCACTAGACTTGTGATCAAGAGACAGGCCTATCGCAGGCTCTTTTTCTTTCTCTTTAAAGAATGAATTCACTTACAATAACAACATCATGTCTAGGTTAGGTTCGCTATGGAACTGATCATCTCCCTTTTGCAACAAATGTGTGTTTACTTAGTGCTGGCTTATATGCTGAGTAAAACGCCAATCATTCTTCCCTTACTGAGCATTTCTTCTCGCTTAAGTCACCGACTCATTTGTTATGTGCTTTTCTCTGGTTTTTGTATCCTAGGCACCTACTTCGGTTTACAGATCAACGACGCGATAGCAAATACGCGTGCAATTGGTGCCGTGATGGGAGGACTGTTTGGCGGTCCTGTTGTCGGTTTTGCGGTGGGCTTAACTGGGGGGATTCATCGTTATACTTTAGGCGGTTTTATCGACTTAGCTTGTGCGATTTCCACAACAGCAGAAGGGCTCATTGGGGGGCTACTCCACGTTTACCTCATTAAGCGTAACAAAGGGGCAATGCTGTTTAACCCGAGCGTAGTATTCAGCATTACTTTTGTTGCAGAAATCGTTCAGATGGTGCTGCTGCTTGCTGTCGCCAAACCATTCAACCAAGCCTATGAACTCGTTTCAGCGATTGCAGCCCCAATGATCATCGCGAATTCCGTTGGTGCCGCTCTGTTTATGAGTATTCTGCAAGATCGTAAAACCATTTTTGAAAAGTATTCGGCGACCTTTTCCCGCCGAGCATTGAGCATCGCTGACCGCTCAGTTGGTATTCTTAGCACCGGCTTTAACAGCGAAAACGCCGATAAGATTGCCCGCATCATTTATGAAGAAACCAAAGTAGGCGCAGTCGCCATTACTGACCAAGAGAAGATTCTGGCTTTCGTTGGCATCGGTGATGATCATCATAGGCCAAATACTCCAATCTCATCGCAAAGCACGCTAGATTCAATGGAGAAGAACGACATCATCTACCTTGATGGCAGTGAACGCCCTTACCAATGCTCATTAGCGAAAGATTGTAAGTTGGGCTCTGCACTGATCATTCCTTTGCGCGCAGGTAAAGAGGTAGTGGGAACCATCAAACTCTATGAGCCAAAACGCAAACTGTTCTCTACTGCGAACATGTCAATGGCAGAAGGCATTGCTCAGCTTCTATCGAGCCAAATCTTGTATGGCGATTATCAGCAGCAGCAAACCCTACTGGCTCAGGCAGAAATCAAACTGCTGCACGCTCAAGTGAACCCACACTTTTTGTTCAATGCACTTAATACCATCAGTGCCATTACTCGTCGTAACCCTGATAAAGCACGAGAACTGATCCAAAACTTGTCGCACTTCTTCCGCAGTAACTTAAAACAGAACATCAATACGGTGACGCTGAAAGAAGAGTTAGCACATGTGGATTCTTACCTTTCGATTGAGAAAGCGCGTTTTACTGATCGATTGGAAGTCGAGATCGACATTGAACCAGAACTGCTCGATATCAAGCTACCGAGCTTTACTCTTCAACCGCTAGTTGAGAACGCCATCAAACATGGTATTTCCAATATGCTAGAAGGTGGCAAAGTAAAGATTTACAGCCAAACACACCCGCAAGGTGCACTGATAACGGTTGAGGACAACGCAGGAAGCTACCAGCCGCCAAAAGAGAATCATTCTGGTTTAGGCATGGAAATTGTCGACAAGCGCTTGTCGAATCAATTTGGGCGTGATTCAGCGCTAAAAATTACCTATCAGCAGCACCAATTTACTAAAATGAGTTTTATCATTCCCCACTCGCGATAAGCACAGTTAAAACGCATAAAGGTAATTTTGGATGTTAACCGCTCTCGTCATTGATGATGAACAGTTTGCTCGTGAAGAGCTGGCAGAACTATTGGCTGAAACGGGTCACATAGAAGTGATTGGCGATGCGTCAAATGCCATCATGGGGCTTAAGAAAATCAATGAGCTGAAACCGGATGTGGTCTTCCTAGATATCCAAATGCCTCAGGTGACGGGCATCGAGCTTCTGGGCATGTTAGATCCAGAGACCATGCCCTACGTGGTATTTGTGACCGCTTACGACCAATATGCCATTCAAGCTTTCGAGGACAATGCGTTTGACTATCTATTAAAACCGGTTGATCCATGCCGCTTAACAAAGACGGTGAAACGCTTAAATAAAGTCGTTAGCCAATCAGCTTTGACGCAACAAATCTCCCGCATTGCTCCTGATAGCCTTGATCAAATCCCATGCATTGGCCACAACCGCATTGTGATCATGGCAACCGAAACGATTGAGTGCGCTTACAGTGACATCAGTGGAGTGCATGTACGTTCCACCAGCCAAACAGCCAGCACACAACTCACGCTAAAAACCTTGGAAGAGAAAACCCCACTGGTGCGTTGTCATCGCCAGTATCTGGTGAGTATCAAAGCCATCAACGAGATTAGATTATTGGAAAATGGCCTAGCTGAAATCATCACCAAAACAGGCTTTGAGATCCCAGTGAGCCGCCGTTACTTAAAGGTGCTCAAAGAACTTCTGGGCATCAGTCACTAAGCTCAGACTCTGGCATAACTCGTGTAGAAATTCCCAATGAAAAAGGCGACCTTGTGGTCGCCTTTTTGATGTTTGACTCGTCTTAATCGACTTGTTTAATTTGTAGCTCTTTTGGCACTTCGAAGAACATGTTCTCTTCACGACCAAGCACTTCGTCTACCGCTTCTGCGCCAACCAGCTCTTTGATGCGATCTAGGATTTGGTTTACCAGCTCTTCTGGTGCAGATGCGCCAGCAGTCACACCAACTTTCACTTTGCCTTCAAACCATTCAGGCATGATGTCTTCTGGGCAGTCTGTTAGGTAACCTGGTGTGCCTAGTTTTTCAGCCAGCTCTTTTAAGCGCGTTGAGTTCGATGAGTTTTTAGAACCCACGACAACCATCACATCAACATCAGCAGAAAGCTCACGCACGGCATCTTGACGGTTTTGCGTCGCGTAGCAGATGTCGTCTTTACGAGGACCTTGGATGTCTGGGAATACGCGACGTAGCTCTTCAATTACGTCAGCAGTTTCATCAACAGACAGTGTCGTTTGGCTCACGTAGTGCAGATCCGATGGATCTTTCACGATCGCTTTTAGCTTCTCAACATCGGCTGGCGTTTCCACAAGGTACATACCGCCTGTATCACTTGAATACTGACCCATCGTGCCTTCCACTTCTGGGTGACCAGCGTGACCGATCAGTACCACTTCCATATTGCGACGGCTTGCACGTGCCACTTCCATATGTACTTTGGTTACCAACGGACAGGTCGCATCGAATACCGTTAGGTCACGAGACTTAGCTTCTTGACGAACAGCTTGAGATACACCATGAGCGGAGAAAATCACAATGTTGTTGTCTGGCACTTCATGCAGTTCTTCAACGAAGATAGCACCACGCTGTTTTAGACCTTCAACCACAAAACGGTTATGCACCACTTCATGTCGAACATAGATAGGTGGCTGATACATCTCTAGCGCACGCTCTACGATGCTAATCGCGCGGTCAACACCAGCACAGAAACCACGTGGGTTAGCTAACAGGATTTTCATTTCATTGCTCATGGAAGTTATCTTTTATTTGGTTCGCTATTCTACTGACAAAATTTCGACTTCGAAAGTCACGTCTTGTCCCGCGAGTGGATGGTTGAAGTCCACAGTTACTGAGTCGCCAGCAATCTCAGTGATGATGCCCGGGATTTCCATTCCATCAGGACCGCTAAATGCCATGATTGTGCCGACTTCAACTTCCGCTTCGCCAACAAATTTAGTGCGGTCCATATAGTGGATATGGTCTGGATTCGGCATGCCAAAAGCGTCAGCCGCTTTTAGTTCAATGGCTTTTTGCTCGCCTACTTGTAAGCCTAGTAGGCATTGCTCGAAGTTCTCACTCAAGCTACCGTCGCCCATAACGAACTTAGCAGGCTTGCCCATATTATGTGTGCTGTCCGCTACAGAGCCATCTTGCATTTTGATGGTGAAGTGCAGCGTTACTGCTGAATCTTGATTTATTGTTGTCACGTTACTGCTTCCTTGTTCTTGGATTTCCTGCGCTCTATCTGATCACGAGCTGTGATTGCTTTTTATTGTACGAAGATGCGCGGATTGGGCTCCAACATAATAAAAAGCGTCGTCCGAATCAACGGACGACGCTTAGGGTTATTCGATATATCGCAAAAGATTACTTATCAGCGTCCTTTTTGCGGAAACCATCAAGAATGATCATTGCCGCACCAATACAGATGGTGGTATCTGCAAGGTTGAATGCTGGCCAGTGGTAGTTACCCCAGAAGAAGTCTAGGTAATCAACAACAAAGCCGTGAACGACGCGGTCAAACACGTTGCCCACTGCACCACCAATAATCAGTGCGTAAGCGATGTTGTTCCATTTTTCCTTTGCTGGAAGCTTGCTCATCCAGTAGGTCAAAAGACCTGTCACAACAAACGCGATACCTGTGAACAACCAGCGCTGCCAACCCGCTTGATCGCTCAAGAAGCTGAATGCTGCACCGTAGTTATGAACATAAAGTAGGTTGAAGAATGGCAGCACCTCAATTCGGTTTGCCCATCCGTAGCCCATGTTGTCCATCACCACCAATTTGATGCCAATATCTGCAATAAATACCAGAATTGCTAACCACAGCCAGCGAACTCCAGATTGCTTTAACGTCAGTGCTTTTTCACTCATTACTTTACCTACAAACAGCCCCAGTAAATACTGGGGCTGTTAATTTTAAAAAAAGTTCAGTCGTTCTAGGCAATTACGCGAATTTACGTACTTCACCTTCGCCGTCTACGTTCGACACACAACGACCACAGATCTTCTCGTGACCTTCGATTGTGCCTACGTCTGGCGTGTGGTGCCAACAACGGTCACACTTCTCGCCTTCAGCTGCTGCTACTTCAACAAACAAGCCTTCGATATCTGTCGTTTGTGCTGCATCAGTCTTCTCACTTAGTGGCTTAACTTTCGCAGCAGATGTTAGTAGAACAAAGCGCAGTTCATCTTCAAGTTTGTTGATCTTCGCCGCTAGTGCGTCATCAGCAAATAGAGTCACTTCAGCTTGTAGTGCACCACCAATGGTTTTCTCTTTACGCGCATCTTCTAGAAGTTTGTTTACTGCACCACGAACCGCTTGGAGCTCAGTCCAGAATTCGTTGTTCAGCTCTTCACCTTCAGCAAGACCGAATAGACCATCGAACCACTCACCAGTGAATACGAACTTGTCGCGCTCGCCTGGCATTTCGTTCCAGATTTCATCTGCAGTGAACGACATGATTGGCGCCATCCAACGAACTAGCGCTTCTACGATGTAGTAAAGTGCAGTCTGACAGCTACGTTGAGCGTTGCCGCCACGTTTTGCTGTGTACTGACGGTCTTTAATAACGTCTAGGTAGAAAGAGCCCATTTCGATTGAACAGAATTGCATTAGACGCTGAGTCACACCGTGTGTGTTGTACTCTTCGTATGCTTTAACAATCTCTTCTTGTGCAGCTAGTGCACGACCAACCGCCCAGCGATCTAGCGCAACCATTTCTTCAACAGGAACGATGTCTGTTTCAGGATTGAAGCCGCTTAGGTTAGCAAGGAAGAAACGCGCTGTGTTACGGATACGACGGTAAGCATCTGCGCTGCGTTTTAGGATTTCATCAGAAACCGCAACTTCACCCGTATAGTCTGTTGAAGCAACCCATAGACGAAGAATGTCAGCACCTAGCTTGTTAGTTACGTCTTTTGGTGCAACTACGTTACCGATAGATTTCGACATCTTACGACCGTGACCGTCAACCACGAAACCGTGTGTCAGTACTTGTTTGTAAGGCGCTTCGTCTTTCATCGCGATAGATGAAATTAGAGAAGACTGGAACCAACCACGGTGTTGGTCAGAACCTTCTAGGTATAGGTCTGCACTGTTGCCGTTGTACTCTTCACGAGCATCAACCACAGAGAAGTGAGTCACACCTGAATCGAACCATACGTCTAGCGTATCTAGTACTTTTTCGTATTGGTCAGCGTCAGCACCTAGTAGTTCAGCTGCATCTACATCCCACCATGCTTGGATGCCTTTCTCTTCAACCAGCTTAGCGACTTTCTCGATCAGCTCTAGCGTGTTTGGATGAAGTTCTGCTGTTTCTTTATGAACAAACAGAGCAATTGGCACACCCCAAGTACGTTGACGAGAGATACACCACTCAGGGCGACCTTCGATCATACCTTCGATACGGCTTTGACCCCACTCAGGCATCCACTCTACGTTCTTGATTGACTCTAGTGCTTTAGCACGTAGGCCAGCTTGGTCCATAGAAACGAACCATTGAGGCGTAGCACGGAAGATGATTGGAGTCTTATGACGCCAACAGTGTGGGTAGCTGTGCTCGTAAGCGTGGTGGTGTAGTAGTGCACCTTTTTCTTTCAGTACTTCTACTACTGCATCGTTCGCTTTAAATACGTGCTGACCAGCAAATAGCTCTGTATCTGGTAGGTAAACGCCGTTTGAGCCAACTGGGTTTGCTACTTCTAGGTTGTACTTGTTACCAACCGCGAAGTCTTCTTGACCGTGACCAGGTGCAGTGTGAACAACACCAGTACCTGAATCAGTCGTAACGTGATCACCAAGGATCGCCGGTACAATGAAATCGTAGAATGGGTGTTGGAATTGAGAAAGCTCAAGATCCGCACCTTTAGCAAAGCCAAGGTTGTGGAAGTGCTCGATACCCGCACGATCCATTACGTCTTTCGCCAGCTCAGCAGCAACGATGATACGCTCAGCGTTGTCGCCTTCTGTTTGGATAAGCACGTACTCTAGATCATCACGTAGACATACTGCGCGGTTTGCTGGCAGTGTCCAAGGTGTTGTTGTCCAGATAACGATAGATACGTCACCGTGACCTTCATGACCTTCTGTCAGTTCAAACTTAGACAATAGTGCCGCTTCGTCAGCCGCTTTAAAACGAACGTCGATAGATGGCGATACTTTATCTTTGTACTCAACTTCAGCTTCAGCCAGTGCTGAGCCACAGTCTGTACACCAGTGAACTGGTTTAAAACCTTTCAGTAGGTGACCTTTGCTTGCGATCTTACCAAGAGCACGGATGATGTTCGCTTCAGTTGCGAAATCCATAGTGCGGTATGGCTTGTCCCACTCACCCATGATGCCAAGACGCTTGAAGCTCTCTTTTTGACCTTCAACCTGACCTGCAGCGTACTCACGACATTTCTCGCGGAACTCAGCTGCTGTCACTTTTTGACCTGGTTTGCCGACTTTCTTCTCTACCATCAATTCAATTGGTAGACCGTGGCAGTCCCAGCCTGGGATGTAAGGTGCGTCAAAACCTGAAAGTGTTTTGGATTTAATAATAATGTCTTTAAGAATCTTGTTTAGTGCGTGACCAATGTGAATGTCACCGTTCGCGTAAGGAGGGCCATCGTGCAATACGAATGACTTTTTGCCTTTCTTCGCTTTACGGATTTCACCGTAAAGATCTTCTTTGTACCAACGCTTAAGCATTTCTGGCTCACGATTGGCCAGGTTGCCGCGCATTGGAAACCCTGTTTCAGGTAAGTTCAGGGTATCTTTATACTCACTCATCGATTCTTAATTCCGTTATATTGGGCGAAAATTAGACATTATGTTGAACGGTGGAATAAACCGCTCAACGCTTAAGCTGACGCAGCCACACCCTTGCTGCTTCAGCATCCAATACGATTTGTTGTTTAAGTGCTTCAAACGACTCAAACTTTTGCTCATCTCTAAGTTTATGCAAAAGTTTCACTTCTAGCTGTTTACCATATAAATCAGCATGAAAGTCGAATAAGTGTACTTCTAACTGTTGGCGAACACCATTAACCGTCGGTCGTTGACCAATGTTAGCGACACCACCAATCGGCTTATCTCCTAAGCCAAGCGCTTGAACAACATAGACTCCGGAAACCGGAGAAACACAGCGCTTCAAAGGAATATTTGCCGTAGGGAACCCGATGGTTCTACCTAGTTTTCTTCCATGTGAAACACGACCGCTGATGCTGTAATCTCTTCCCAGCATCTCATGTGCGGACTGCAAATCATCACGAGCCAATGCATCTCGAATTGCTGTACTGCTGACTCGTAACTGCTGTAAACAAAAGCTTTGAGTACTTACGACTTTAAAGCCGTACTTTTCCCCCGCTTCTTGTAGCATTGCAAAGTTACCTGTTCGACCTTTGCCAAAACAGAAATCATCACCAATGACAAGAAACTTAACACCCAATCGAGTAACCAACAAGTCACGGATAAACTCCTCCGCCGTTAGGTCGGAAAAATGACGATTGAAGTTAACGCAAAGTAAGCGATCAATATCCAGCTTACTCAGCTGGACAAATTTGTCTCGCAGTCGCGTTAACCTTGCTGGTGCCTTATCTCGAGCGAACAGCTCCATAGGCTGAGGTTCAAAGGTCATCACAACCGAAGGTAACAAAAGTTTCTTCGCTTGTTCAGACACTTGTTGCAATACTTGTTGATGGCCTCTATGTACGCCATCGAAATTGCCAATAGTCAGCACGCAGCCTTGATGGCGCGACTTGATATTGTGAATACCTCTAATCAGTTCCATTGGATACTGCTTTATGCCTCTGTTTTTACTTTGCACTGTGTGAAACTGACGGATTATATACCAATCAACCTTATTCTGTCCCAGCTTTTAGGTCTTTTAAACGAACACCGAGTAAAAACACCACAGCAAGGTAAACCACGGCACCTAAACCAATCAACATCGCTAGCACACCACTACGGTGAGCAAAGCTCCAATCCAACCACACCGACATGTCTTCGAGCTGCCATAGAATTGCCGCAACCATTGCGCCACCCGCCACCATCAAGCGAACAATAAAAAAGACCGTTCGCTTGGTGACTTGGTACACCCCAGCAATATGTAAACCACGATACAACAATGCCATGTTTACAAACGCAGAGAGTGCAGTGGCAATCGCAAGGCCAACATAACCGTAGAAATAAGCAAAAATTGCATTGAAGACCATATTGGTCACCATCGCAATAATGCCGTATTTTACAGGCGTTTTGGTGTCTTGACGCGAGTAGTAGCCCGGAGCGAGCACTTTAATTAACATAAAGTTAAGCAAGCCCGAGGCGTATGCTAATAAAGAGAGAGAAGCCTGATGTACATCTTGCGGGGAAAACTCTCCTCGCATAAACAACACCATCAACATAGGCTTTGCTAATGCCATCAACCCAAGCATGGCAGGAATACCCAGTAAGGTCACCATGCGCACGCCCCAATCCATGGTATGAGCAAAACCTTCACTGTGAGCATCTACGTGTTTACGTGACAATGCAGGGAGAATCACCGTCGCAATCGCGATACCAAACAAACCTAACGGGAATTCAAGTAAGCGATCTGAATAGTACAACCAACTGATCGAACCGGTTTGCAGAAAACTGGCAATAAAAGTATCAAACAATAAGTTGATTTGGCTTACCGACACACCAAATAAGGCAGGAATCATCAAGGTACGGATCTTCACCACACCCGGATCGCGCCAACCCCATTTAGGCTTAACCATTACTCCCGCTTTAATAAGGAAGGGAATCTGGAATAGAAACTGAACAAGGCCACCTAGTAATACGCCAATCGCAAGACCGATTTCTGGTTGCGACATCTGAGGCGAGATAAACCACGCCGCCAAAATGATCATCACATTGAGGAAGACAGGCGTAAAAGAAGAGACGGCAAACTTACCTAAGGTATTAAGGATCGCACCAGAAAGCGCAACAAAAGTAATGAACCATAAATAAGGAAAGGTTATCTTGAGCATGACACTGGCAAGTTCGAACTTCTCAGCGGCCGGGCCGCCATGCATCCAGTCTAGGAACCAACCAAAACCAAACAGCGCCGTCACTACACCAGAGCCTAAAACCCCTAGAATGGTAACAATAGAGACAATCACGCCCAGCGTACCAGCCGCACGAGCAATCAACTCACGAGTTTTATCCATATCCCCTTGAGCGTGACTTTCGGTTAGTACTGGCACAAAGGCCTGAGAAAATGCGCCTTCTGCGAACAAACGGCGTAAGAAATTAGGAATTTTATTGGCAAAGAAGAAGACGTCGGCACTCGCTCCTGCCCCCATCAAGTTTGCTACTACCACATCACGAACTAAACCTAGGACGCGCGAAATTAATGTCATGGCACTGACGATCATGCCAGACTTGAGCAGTCGTTTACTCACTGTAACCTCGGAATATCACCAAAAGATAGCCAACCCTATTCCTCTAAGCCTTTGAAAGCTACAAATGGGCGTTAAAAATATATCCGTTTATTGTCAGATCTAGGCGGATAATTATTAGCAATGGTCTAAAAATGCTGTTAGAATCCCCGCCATCTTAACCGCGATAACCTTTCTTACCAAAATTTGTTTTGGCTTCGATTGGTTTTTGCACAAATCATTTGACATTTAGGCGCAAATGAGGGATAGTCCTCGCCCTTAAATTGTCACAGAAATAAGTTTTTGGGAGTTAGACCCTTGGCAAATAGTAAATCTGCTAAGAAGCGCGCTATCCAAGCTGAGAAACGTCGTCAGCACAATGCTAGCCGTCGCTCAATGATGCGTACTTACATGAAGAAAACTGTTGCTGCTATCGAAGCAGGCGACAAAGAAGCTGCAACTGCTGCATTCGCTGCAGTTACACCTATCCTAGACCGTATGGCGACTAAAGGCCTTGTTCATAAGAACAAAGCAGCACGTCATAAGTCTCGTTTCGCTGCGCAAATCAAAGCTCTTTAATAGAAACTTGATTTTACAGTGAAGAAAAAACCGGCTACTGCCGGTTTTTTTATATCTAAATTCCGTGTAACTCATCGAATTTTAGACAATAAAAAAGCTGGCGATGCCAGCTTTTCTTATATGTGACCTGTCATCACATGGCCTCTGCACAGTAAAGGCCATGAAGCGTTTGGATTAATTCCTTCACTTCATCACTCTTTAACGTGTAGTATACCGTTTGTGCTTCTTTTCTCGTAGCCACCAGTTCGTCGCGACGAAGCCAAGCTAAATGTTGAGACAGTGCCGATTGGCTCAACTCTAGTTTTGCGCAAAGTTCCCCGACCGATAGTTCTTGATTATGCAGCATGCAAAGGATTTGTAGGCGTCTCTCGTTTGCCATTGCTTTAAGCAACACGACAGCTTTGGCGGAGTTTTTCTCCATTTCTTGTAGATTCATGTGCTGGACCTCTAGCTACAACTTACTTTCCCCAACCCTGGCCAGTTTGTTGTGTTACAAAGATTTTATAATTTAGAGTTATAGTTTTGTCGATAGTAATCTATTTATTTGCGCAACGAAACGTGTTCATTCAAACATTTGGCTAAAATCTGCATCACAAACGTTCTTAACTGCTGGATGTTGTATCATTCGTTCAGCAAAAATAACGTAATACTCTTCTTTAAGGTCGTCTACGTGGCCGATCAGTTGTAAATTGCGGTCATCTTCAATCTCCGACATATAAACGGTCGGAGCTAAAAAAATCACATCATCACGATAACGAGCAAATGCCTTCATTAAGGCAACATCATCAAACTCGCCCAGCACATCTGGCTGTAATCCTTGTCTATCAAACCACTGCAATACTTTACGTCCCATTGCCGTTCTACTGGCCGGGATAAGTAATTTTTTATTCTCTAAAACTTCAGGAAATTTCACATCTGGTATTTCAGACGAAGCAAAAAAGCTCATGCTACTCTCACCTAACTTCTTGCTGTAAAGGCCCGGACTTTGTGTTGAGTCCACCGGACAATCAGAAAGGATCATATCAAGTTTATGCTGGGATAAACGCTCCAAAAGCAGTTCGTGAGTCGATTCGTAGCAGCGTAAGTGAATGCTGTTATCTTCAGGAACCGTCGTCATTAATACTTTGCTGACGAGTCGCTTAGATAGTGCATCGGCAACGCCAACTTCGAAAAGAATATTAGAGTGCTGGCTGTAGTTAACGATATCGAGCATTTCGTAGCTCAAACCAAACATACGGTCGGCGTACTTAAATACCAACTGTCCTAGTTCTGTTGGTTCTACCGTGCGCCCATTACGCTTGGTCAACTTCCCCTTCATGCGGTCTTCAAGCGCTTTGATCTGCCCAGTTACAGTTTGTGGTGTTAGAAATAAAGCATCAGCAGCTTTAGTTACAGAACCTTGTTTGCACACCATCCAGAAGTAATAAAGGTGGTTGTAATTTAGATGTGACATCATCAATCCCTATAAAGAAGATGACACTTTTTATATCAAATGTGACAAGGACAGACAAGAAGTTCGGCAAAACCTACAATAAATAAGAAAAAGATAAGTTTTACCGAAAATAACGAATTCACACTGTCATAAAACTTGAAGTAAAACGCACTTTTTTAATCTCATCAAGATAAGTGGCAGCGAACCAATAACACAGAAAATTACATAAATTTCAATCAATTATAATGCTGTGAATTTTTCTTCACAGGCAACTATTAAAAAGAATAATAAAAATTCTCCATAGAAACCGAACTGTAATATTACTGAAATATTTAATCTCTAACATCGCCCTCAGTTTCAACAACAGACCAAATAAACGAACTGAAAGGTCCACGGAGAAAATTATGATGAACCAAGCTACTTCAACAGCAGCACCAATCTCGAGCACGACTCGCTGGTTACGCTGGGCTAACTTGGCATTCATGTTATATCTGCTTCTTCTAGCAGTATCTATGGTTGGTAGCGGCTTCAAATGGGCGACTGGCGATCAAGCTAAAGTACTCTTTGAATTTGCGTCTCACCCAGTCGCAGGTCTAATGATCGGTTTGGTGGCTACGGCCCTAATCCAATCTTCAAGTACCGTAACTTCTATTATTGTAGGTTTGGTTGCAGGTGGTTTACCTGTAGAAACCGCTATTCCTATGGTAATGGGTGCTAACATCGGTACTACCGTAACGAATACTCTTGTTTCACTTGGCCACGTACGTTGTAAAGAAGAATTTAAACGTGCATTCGCAAGTGCAACAATCCACGATTTCTTTAACTTACTTGCAGTACTGATCTTCCTACCATTGGAAATGATGTTCGGCATTCTAGAAAAGACTTCACACTGGTTAGTATCGCCTCTACTAAAAACTGGCGATATGAGCATGGGTGGTTTTGACTTCATCAAACCAATCACTAAACCTGTAGTAAGCGCGATTAAAGAGCCTCTATCTACATTTGGTGACACCATGGGTGGTGTAGCACTAATCGCTCTAGGTATCGGTACTATCTTCGTCGCTATCACTGTTATGGGTAAGCTAATGAAGAGCCTGATGGTTGGTCGTGCTCGTGACATCCTTAAGAACGCAATCGGTCGTGGTCCTATCCACGGTATCGTATCGGGCTCTGTAGTAACGGTTCTTGTTCAATCTTCTTCTACGACAACAAGTCTAATGGTTCCACTAGTAGGCTCAGGTGTTCTAAAAGTACGTGATATCTACCCGTTCACTCTAGGTGCTAATATCGGTACATGTATCACGGCTCTACTAGCAGCAACAGCAGTATCTGGTGAGTTCGCGGTATTCGCACTACAGATTGCATTAGTACACCTAACGTTCAACATTCTGGCGACACTGTTCATCTTCGGTATCCCGTTCCTACGTGAGATTCCAGTAAAATGTGCAGAAGTGATTTCAGAAATGGCTATTAAGAACAAAGCGGTTGTAGCAGGTTACCTACTAGCAGTATTCATAGTGCTACCAGGCTCTATCCTTGCTCTGACAGCATAATAATAAGATTACCATCGCTTATGTTAGGCTCCACTTCGGTGGGGCCTTTTTTCGTTTTAGAGAAGTAAAAACGGGCTCGCCCTAGGAACGCTAAGCTTCGAGAGGGATAAGGCTCGATGATATCCACCTAAGACATCAAGTCCTGCCAAAATTCTTTTCTAGTCCCCCACTCTCGATACCTACAGCGGAGCGATCTCATTTCTTGATCACGCAGTAAACTATGGTAAAAGAGATTCCCGACGACCGTTTGATTTCAGAGTGAGTGAGCATCATCTTCAAGAGCGAGGCTCGAGTGAGTTGGAGGATCTTTTATTCCCTCTCACATTTCGAAGCGCAGCGTTCTGTAGGGCGAAGCCTGTCCCCACCCTTCGGATATAAAAAAGCCGCCCATAAAGGCGGCTTAGAAACTCAATATACTCGTTAAACTGAGAACGGGTACTGAATTGGATCGTGGTGCTCGTAACCTTCTACCCAGAAGTCATCTAGAGTTACCCATGTTTCCAAATCTTCTAGAGATTTGATTTCTGGATTGATGTGGAAGGTTGCAGCTTTCAGAGGTTCACGCTTCAACTGGATGTCACGCATTGGCGCAAGCTGATCTTCGTAGATGTGTGCATTAACAATCTTATGATAAGCCTGACCAGGTTTCTTACTTGTAATTTGCGCCACGATTGCCAAGAACACATATACTTGAACCATATTGAAGTTCAGACCCAGCGGAACATCACAAGAGCGCTGCGTGCTGTTTAGGTACAGCGTGTCACCTAACAGTGAGAAGTGGTGGCTGTACATACATGGGCGCAAACACCCCATATGGAACTCACCAGGGTTGTAAAAGTTTAGGATTTCACCACGGTCATCAACACCGCGCGTTAAATCATCCACAATCTTACGCAGCTGGTCGATATGACCGCCATCTGGTTTCGCCCATGAACGACCTTGAACGCCGTATACACGTCCCATGTCATCTTCACCCTTGCGGAATGGGTTGTTCAGCCATGCTTCATTTAGGTTTGCGTTCGCATCCCATGTTTTCGTACCTAACTTGCGGAAGTCTTCAGCGTTGTCGTAGCCACGGATATAACCAAGTAGCTCAGCAACTGCCGCTTTCCAAAAGCTCTTACGTGTCGTTACTAATGGGAATTGGTTGTTGGCAACATCGTAGGTCAAGTCTGCGTTGATCACCGTTAGGCAGCGTTTGCCTGTGCGTTCGTTTTCAACCCAAGTGCCTTGGTCAACGATACGCTGACACAAATCTAAATACTGTTTCACACCAATTCCTTACTTCGTTTCTGCTTGGACTTTGTCTTGGTAAAGACCACGTTTGTACGCCCAAACCATCATAAGCACACCTAGAATGATCATTGGTGAAGATAGGATTTGCCCCATCGAAATATAGCCACCAAATAAACCAAGCTGTGCATCCGGTTCACGGACAAACTCAACTAGGAAACGGAATGTACCATATCCAGCTAAAAATAGCCCTGATACCGCACCCAAAGGACGAGGCTTTTTAATAAACCAGTTCAAGATTAAGAACAGTACGATACCCTCTAGGAACATCTCATAAAGCTGAGATGGATGACGTGGGAGTGGTCCACCATTCGGGAAGATAATCGCCCATGGTACGTCTGTCACGCGGCCCCAAAGCTCACTGTTCATAAAGTTACCCATACGGCCCATACCAAGGCCAAATGGCACAAGCGGTGCCACAAAGTCTGCCACGCCAAAGAAAGTTCGACCATTCTTGTGCGCGTACCAGAACATGGCAGTAATCACGCCCATTAAACCACCGTGGAACGACATGCCGCCGGTCCAAACTTTAAATAGGTACAAAGGGTCCGCTAAGAATAAATCGAAGTTGTAGAAAATCACGTAGCCAACACGACCACCAATCACTACCCCAAGGAAACCCGCAAACAGCAAGTCAGAAACTTGCTCACGTGTCCAACCACTACCCGGCTTATCTGCGCGGCGGTTTGCCAGCCAAAGTGCGAACATGAAGCCGACAAGGTACATCAAACCGTACCAACGAACAGAAACAGGACCAATAGAGACTAAAACCGGATCAATATTGGGAAATTCAAAGTATCCCTGAGACATAACTCATTCTCTTCTTATTACTAATAAAACAGGTGGACTTTACAGCAGCATGGTCGCTGCAACAAACATCAAGAATACGGCAAATATTTTCTTCAATACCGCAGTTGGAAGGGTAGAAGCCAGTTTTGCGCCAACTTTAGTCGTGAGCATCGACGTCATGGCGATTGCTAACAAAGCTGGAAGGTACACATAACCTACACTGTAGTCAGGTAATCCTTCTACTTTGTAGCCATGTAAGATGAATCCAATCATGCCTGAGATGGCGATCACGCAGCCGCACACCGAAGAGGAGCCAACCGCTTTACGCATTTCAATACCATGTTTGTTCAAGAAAGGGACCGACAGTGAACCACCGCCAATACCTGCAAGACTTGATACCACACCAATTCCCGTTCCGTACATCATAGTGACCGGACTACTCGGCATGGGCTTCTCGCTTTTCGTTTTAATTGAACGAAACATCTGCACCGCTAGACACAACACAATCACACCAAAGACTTTCGGTAAATAGTGTGTAGGGATCCATTCGGCGATATTGGCACCAACAAAACCACCGATAACCACACCAGGCATCAGCCATTTCACGACGAACATATCGACGTTACCCAGTTTAAGGTGATTCATCGCCGACGAACCGGAGGTCACGATGATACTCGCCAAGGAAGTAGCAAGTGCCATACGCATACTCATTTCAGGAGAAATGCCAGCTAAAGGAAGAAGATACAGTAATGCCGGTACAACTATTAGCCCGCCTCCGATGCCTAAGAGTCCTGCCATCACGCCAACGAAAGCGCCTAGCGCGAGCAATAATATAAATAAAGAGATGGTCACAATTACCTACTTCTTACCTGCACGAATAAAGCCGGCAAAACCTTGTTGAATAAAGAAATCATGCATCATTTGATGGATTTCTTGCCCATAAGAGCATGACATGGCTTTTTCGACGAGTTTTTCTAATTCTTTTTGCTGGCTATGGCGAATCAAATACTTCACCTTAGCCACGTTAGAGGTGTTCATACTCAAACTGTCGTAACCTAAGCCCAACAGTAAAAGGGCACCAAATGGGTCGCCTGCGAGCTCACCACAGATACAGACCGGAACCTGATATTGATGGCAAACATCATGAATTTGCTTCAACGCCAGCAGTACTGCCGGATGCATGGATTCATAGACATCCGCAACACGAGAATTGTTCCGATCGACCGCCAACAAATATTGAGTTAAATCGTTAGTACCAACAGAAACGAAGTCAACACGATGGGCTATCGCAGGCAATAAGTACACCATTGATGGCACTTCAATCATTACCCCAACCTTCGGCGCTTGAATGCGGTCATCCAATAACACGACTTCGCTGTAAGCTTGGTTAATCAGCGTAATAGCATCATCCAGCTCTTTAATACCAGAAACCATCGGTAGTAAGATGCTTAGATTACCACTTTCCGCACTCGCCCTAAGCATCGCACGCAACTGGATCAAAAAGATATCAGGGTGATCCAACGTAAAACGAATACCTCGCCAACCCAAAAACGGATTATCTTCTTCAATCGGAAGATACGGTAACGGTTTATCACCACCGATATCCAGCGTACGCATTACGACTCGTTGATTTGGATAGCTATTGAGGATTGCTTGATACTGATGATACTGCTCATCTTCCGATGGAAAGTGATGCTTAAGTAAAAAAGCGATTTCAGTACGGTACAAACCCACGCCATCCACACCAGAGTTGATGGCGATATTGCTATCCGCACTCAAGCCCGCGTTGAGCATGACTTCAATCGGATGGTCATCTTGTGTGATCGCAGGCAGTGCAAGATCTTTGTTCACCATCGCGAACAATTCAGATTCTTCACTCACTAAGCTGCGATATTCACGCAGCAATTGACGGTTCGGTTCTAAATAGATCTCGCCAGTGTAGCCATCGACAATGCCCTTCTTGCCGTTTACCGCGCGAGTATTAATGTTTGCGCCCATAATGGCAGGTACACCCAGCGCACGAGATAGAATCGCAGCATGGGAGTTCGCCGCACCTTCCAGCGAAACAACGGCAAGTAAGTGCTGTTTTGGTATTGAAGCAAGTAGCGTCGCCGTGAGTTCATTGGCAACTAAAATCACTGGGCGATCAATCGAGGCATGCTCTTGCTCACTATTATGTAAAAAGTAAAGCAAGCGTTGCCCAAGCTCGCGAATGTCTTGAGCACGTTCACGTAGATAAACGTCTGACATACGCGCGAAGCGGTTTGAGTAGGTTTCGACGACTTGTCGCAATGCCCAATCCGCTCGGTCGCCTTTTTCGATCTGCTTCTTAAGATCACCACGCAACATTGGATCGTTGAGTAAGTGGGTAAAGAGGTCAAAAATAGCTAACGCGTCTTTATTGATTTCGCTGTCAAACTTCTTACGCATACGGCGAAAATCATTCAACGCTCTTTCCACAGCAACCGCCAAAAGTTCATGTTCCCTTTCTTTATCTAAGGCAGAGGCAGGGAAAACATCACTTAAATTAGGTTGAGTATTATCAAACCAGAACTCACCGATAGCGACACCAGTCGAAGCTGGAAGCCCCTTGATAACAGTCGGCTTGGAAGCGAGTTGCCAGTGACCTAAGTTTTGCGCATGCGCAATCAACACAGCAAGCTGCGCAGATAAGGTCACAAGGAAAGACTCTTCCATTTCACTAAACAAGCGTGGGGTTTTCTGCTGGATAACCAGAACACCGAGCACTTGTTTACGATGAATGATCGGCGTACCTAGAAAGGAGTGGTAAACCTGCTCACCGAGTTGAGGGAAGAATTTAAAATCAGGATGGGTTGAAGCCTCAGCTAAGTTTAGGGGTTCCGCACTGCGTTTGACTAAACCGACCAAGCCTTCGTTGAAGTTGATATGAATACTATCGCCTTCAAAAATAAGGCCTTGAGTTGCCATTAACTCAAGGCGCTGCATTTCATCATTAGCTAGATAAATAGTACAACACTCAGTGCATAGGGCTGCGCAAGTCTCTTTAACCAATATATCCAGTGCCAGATGCACATCATCGACTCTGGAGACTTTCTCAACTATTTCCCTTAGCTGACTGAGCATGTTGATCCTCTATCTACGTTGCTTTTTTCTTTTCCCTTTCGTCTTACGCTCTCGAAAAGGCATGGCTAAAGATGCAAACTCTTTCATCGCACGACGATAAACGTCTCGCTTGAAAGAAACAACTTGCCTAACTGGATACCAGTAGCTTACCCAGCGCCAACCATCAAATTCAGGGGATTTCCCACGCTGCATATTGATGCGGGATTCATCGCATTCTAATCGCAGCAGAAACCATTTCTGTTTTTGGCCGATACAAACAGGCTTGGAGTCCCAACGCACCAATCGCTTTGGTAGCTTATATCTTAACCAATGACGACTTGTTGCGATGATCTTAACGTCTTTTTTCGTCAGACCGACTTCTTCATATAACTCCCTGAACATGGCTTGTTCAGGTGTTTCACCTTCGTCAATCCCACCTTGTGGAAATTGCCATGAGTGTTGCCCGTATCGTTTAGCCCAGAAGACCTGACCATGGTTATTACAGATCACAATACCAACATTAAGTCGGTAACCATCGCCATCTATCACCGGCTAACCTCTATGAATAATTTTTTATTACCGTGATTTTTCCACATATCCCCATTACTAGCAAACTTACTGATGTGATATGAGCAAGATTTATTACCTTTTGGCCTTTTTTGGATATCTTTTAGACAGACATTATTTTATCAACACAAGATTGAGATATAGCCCACATTTATTCACCTTTTCTGTGAATAACTTTGTGAAGAAATCATTATCAATAAAGATTTTTGTTCAAAACCATTACAAGCAATATTTTCCAACCACAAACAAAATAAACATAAGATATTGATTATAAAAACATAAAACCCAAAAATGACGATTTAACGATCTTTATTTTCCTGATGATCTTTTCACCAAATACAGATCGGTCAAAGATCGCTCAATCGGTTATTTATCCACATTGAACAGGTAGGACTTCATGACATCTCAATAAAATCAAGTCTCAATCCACCTTTAAACCCCTGTTTATTCATCCAGCCCACATAGAGATCCTATTGGTGGCTTTCTAATCTGTGGATAAGTTATGAATTGATCATTCTTAATCCAGCTCGGTGAAATCTTGGACAGTCGATTTTAATGAAATTTGGTAGACTAACGTTTTCCCTCATCACATTGCCGTTATGAAACCAGAACCACAATCCGAAGCTGAACTGATGGAGCGCGCACATGATATTGCGGGCTTAAGCTTTACAGAGCTTGCCGAAGAGGCTGGAATGACTGTTCCTGAAAACTTAAAACGCGATAAAGGCTGGGTTGGGCAATTACTGGAATGGCATTTAGGTGCGCCAGCAGGAAGCAAACCGCAACAAGACTTTGCCAAGCTTGGGATCGAACTAAAAAGCATTCCGATCAGTTATTCAGGTCGACCATTAGAGACAACGTTTGTCTCTGTCGCTCCATTGACTGGGGTTCAGGGACTCACGTGGGAAACCAGTCACGTTCGCAACAAACTGTCACGAGTACTGTGGGTACCTGTAGAGGGCGAGCGCGAGATTCCTTTGGCAGAGCGAAGAGTTGGTAGCCCATTGATATGGTCACCCGATCAAGAAGAAGAGTTAATTCTAAAAAATGATTGGGAAGAACTGATGGAATTGATCGTGTTGGGTAAGTTTGATCAAATTTCCGCCAGACATGGAGAAGCGCTTCACTTGCGACCTAAAGCAGCAAACGCAAAAGCACTAACTGAAGCTTACAGCTCAAATGGTAAACCGATAAAAACCCTGCCCCGTGGTTTCTACCTTAGGACACAATTCACCGAACAGATATTATTGAAGCACTACATCAACGCCCAATCAGAATGATCAGTGCGTCACGAGTGACAACTCAATATCACAGTACGAGGCTGTACCTTCACTGCCAAACTCATCGTAAGCATTGTGCAGCCTCAAATAAGCTTTATCTATCCCCAACCTCAGCAGTTCTTCTTTCACCAGATCCAATGAGCCGAAATGAATCGGATCTTCACCGTCTTTGATCGGTTCAAGTTGGTGTTTGTACTCCACTGCTAATAGGTAATCAGAGACATCAGAACAACCAATCACAAAGACCTTAGGCGTTTTATAGGAGTCTTTGTGATAGCCATGCAACCACATGTCGAGTTGATGCTTCTGCATATTGCACCTCCTTTACAAGATCCTTTAAGTCTAGTTACCGTATTGATAACTTTCGAGTTAACTACATAACGAAACTTAAATCATTTGCGACAGCAACTAAAAATCCCCTATATTGGAATGACTTATTCAGTCGGTAACTCTTCAAGGATGTGAAATGCAATATACAAAACTACCGCACTCATCACTCGAGATCAGTAAGATCTGCCTTGGCACTATGACGTTTGGTGAGCAAAATACCGAACAAGAAGCTTTTCAACAGCTCGACTTTGCCCTCGATCATGGGGTGAACTTCATCGATACTGCCGAGATGTATCCCGTACCACCGAAAGCAGAGACACAAGGACTCACCGAGCAGTACATTGGCAATTGGTTAGCGAAAAGTGGTAAACGTGAGAAAGTGGTTTTAGCAACTAAAGTAGCTGGTCCGCGCAACGTCCCATACATTCGTGAAAACATGAGCCTTAACCGTCGCCATATTCATACTGCGATTGATGACAGCCTTAAACGCCTACAAACCGATTATGTTGATCTGTACCAGCTGCACTGGCCGCAACGTCAAACCAATTGCTTTGGTCAACTCAACTATCCTTACCCAGACAAACAAGAAGAAGTCACGCTGATTGAAACGTTGGAAGCGCTCACTGAACTAGTTAAGGCTGGGAAAGTGCGTTATATCGGCGTATCGAATGAAACGCCGTGGGGGGTGATGTCACTGCTGCGTTTGGCAGAAAAGCATGACTTACCAAGAATCGTTTCAATCCAAAATCCATATAACTTACTTAATCGCAGTTTCGAAGTTGGTTTGTCTGAAATCAGCCACTACGAAGGCGTTCAGCTACTGGCTTATTCACCACTAGCATTTGGTTGTTTGAGCGGTAAATACCTCAACGGAGCAAAACCAGAAGGTGCGCGTTGCACGGTTTGGGAACGCTTCGCTCGCTACTTCACACCACAAGGTGTTAAAGCGACAGAAGCATACGTCAACCTAGCGAGAGACCATGGATTAGATCCTGCGCAAATGGCGCTTGCCTTCGTCAATCAGCGCCCGTTTGTGGGTTCAAATATCATTGGCGCTACTAACCTAGAACAGCTCAAATCCAATATCGACAGTATCGATGTTCACCTAAGTGAAGCGTTGCTAAATGATATCCAAGCGATTGGTACGACTTACTCGAACCCATGCCCATAGTATTTCACTTCCCAATAGACTAAAAACAAAGAGGCTGACCACAATGGTCAGCCTCTTTGCATTGGCGAATTAAACCCAAGTTGAACCGAATAGATATGATTGAGAGCTCCACTTGGGTTATTGATTACGTTGGTATTCGCGCAGTTAAAACACGACGTAGATGACGAACTCGGCGTTCAACTTTGACAGCATCAGGCACACTGACATGGTTTGAACGACCTTCTTTATCTAAGCCAATGTCTTTTAACAAGTGCTCATTTGTCCAAGGGATTTGATGAGCATTACGGCGGACCATACGTTGCCATTGCTTTTCTTCACGTTTGAGATCGGCTTTTAAAAGCACAGTGGCCAGTTTCAAATAGATAGAGTGACGCATAATTTTTCTCCAAATAGCGATAAATAATCGACAGGGAAAAATAGTGGACTAATTAAACAGAAAGACTCTGTTGAGACTAAGCCGCTACTTTTCCGCAGCCTAGTAATAAGAGGTAGGTTACGGATTAATTTAATCTAATGAGCCAGTAGTATCTTGTTTGATCGCTTCAAAGGTTGAGCGAACATCAGACATACGATCAGCGCAAGCAGTGGTGTTAACAACGTAATGTTTCATCTTGCGCCTCCTAGCTAAAAATTAATCCGTGATTGATGTGGTATAACTCATTGAGTTACGGTTGAATTGTAAGCAACAGAGGATATTTATCAAACCATTTTTGTGTTTTTGCTTAAAAACAAACCATTAGCCTAAAATAAGGTTGCATATGGTTTTTTGGATAACATATTCAACTAAGGAATATATAAAAACTCGAGTTTTATAAATATTTAGAATTTGCGCACAAAAAAGGAGCGTCATTGCGCTCCTTTTATCTTGCTGTCAGTAGAGGGTTTATACCGTCTGCTCTGTAATCAAGTTGTGTTTGTTCAGTAATCGATACATGGTCGCACGTGACACACCAAGCTCTTTTGCGGCATTCGATACTTGACCAGAATGCGACTCTAATACCACCAGCAACGCATCTCGTTCACTCTTCTCACGAATCGATTTCAAGCTGCGCTTTGAGTCATTGCGTTGAGGTAGGTCTAGGTGATGCTCTTCAATCATGACGCTGTCAGACATCAGTACAGCGCGTTTCACTTGGTTCATCAACTCACGGACATTACCTGGCCAGAAATAACGTGTCAGAGCCTTCAAAGCATCTTCAGAAAAGCTCTTCGCCTGTGAGTTGTACTCTTTAGAGAACTCCTGCAGGTAGAAACGCGCCAACAAAGCGATGTCACTTGCGCGCTCTTTCAAGCTTGGTACGTTGATACGCAGTACATTAATGTAGTGGTAAAGCTCTTCATTGAAGTCTCCGTCAATGAGTGCTTTCTCTACATCAGACGAGTTAGCGGCAAGAACCCGTACATTGACGTTCTTCGCGCCATCACGTGTTTCAATCGTCCCTTCTTGCAGGAAGCGTAGCAGGTTCATCTGTTGCTCTTTTGAGATGGTTAGAATGTCATTGAATAAAACGGTGCCGCCATCAGCTTGCTCTAGCAGGCTTGGTCCCATCTCTTCTTCCGCCTCAATCCCAAATACTTCGGCTTGGAAACGTTGCTCGTTCAGTGCACGACAGTTAATCGATAGGAACGGCTTATGTGAACGTGACGACACTTTGTGAATTGCACGAGCGACAGCCTCTTTACCCGTGCCGCTTTCACCGTAAATAAGAATACTCACGTCTGTTGGACCGATACGCTTAACTTGGTCACGCAGGCGCTTCATTGGAATTGACTCACCAATCAACCCCATATCTAAACTGTTACCAAAACTTGGCCAAACTTTCTTTTCAAGCTTAAGCATACCCAATTGGTGACCAATCGTGCTCAATAGCTGCGCATCTGGGATTGGTGCAGTAAAGAAGTCGATACAGAAGTTCACGATGAACTGGCAGATGGTGTCAGTACCAAGTTGAGATTCGCGGATGAACGCCAACCAACGCACGTGTTTATGAGAACTCACTAAGTTCGCTAAACCATTAAGACTGAACTCATCATGGCTGAGGTCAACTATACCGATGCATGGTCCAATATCTTCTAACAATGTGTTGGCTTTACGTAAGTCACCCACTTGGTGACACTTCCATCCCACTTGTTCTAGTACTGATAACCAAGGTTCATAAGTACCGCCAACTACGACTAGCGATCCCGGAATGGAATCCATCTTAAACTGCCCAGCCATTCTCTAACCCTTATTGATTGTTGATTGAAATTTCGCGCCACAAACCCAACTTTGCGAACGGGTAACATTATCGAGACTACGCCTGACGAAGTCTGTCTCAATATTAAGACTATGCAACAGATTGAGATTTCGCGAATACTTATTTACTACTCCTATCCGACCTCAAATGCAAATAGTTGAATTTGTTCAAATTAAAGATACAAAAAAACCACCCGAAGGTGGTTTTTTATGGCTCAGCGAGGAGATTACGCTTGTGGGCGCATCGCTGGGAATAGGATCACGTCACGGATTGTGTGCGTGTTAGTCAATAGCATAACTAGACGGTCGATACCGATACCTTGACCTGCTGTTGGTGGTAGGCCGTGCTCTAGAGCAGTAATGTAGTCTGCATCGTAGAACATTGCTTCATCATCACCAGATTCTTTCGCTTCAACCTGTGCTTTAAAGCGCGCATCTTGGTCTTCTGCATCGTTAAGCTCTGAGAAGCCGTTCGCAACTTCACGGCCACCGATGAAGAATTCAAAGCGGTCTGTGAAGAATGGGTTGTCATCGCTACGACGAGCCAGTGGAGAGATATCCGCTGGGTAACCAGTGATGAACGTTGGCTGCATTAGCTTAGGTTCTGCAGTTTCGCCGAAGATCTCTTCTAGAAGCTGACCACATGTCCAGAAAGATTCCACTTCAACGTGAACAGATTTCGCGATAGAAACCATTAGGTCACGGTTTTGAATGTCTTCTTCTGTTAGCGCTTGGATTTGCGCGTGGTCTGGGTTGTAGTGCTTGATTGCTTCGAACATGCTCATGCGAGTGTAAGTGCCACCGAACTCTACTGTATCTTCACCGTAAGGCATTGATGTTGAACCTAGAACTTCTAGTGCGATAGAGCTTAGTAGTTCTTCAGTTAGGTCCATCAGATCTTTGTAGTCAGCGTACGCCATGTAGAATTCCATCATTGTGAATTCAGGGTTGTGACGTGGAGAAAGACCTTCGTTACGGAAGTTACGGTTGATTTCAAATACGCGATCGAAACCACCAACGACTAGACGCTTCAGGTATAGCTCTGGCGCAATACGTAGGTACATTGGCATGTCTAGTGCGTTGTGGTGCGTGATGAATGGACGCGCACTCGCACCGCCAGGGATAACGTGCATCATTGGCGTTTCAACTTCCATGAACTGTTTAGAGATCATGAAGTTACGGATTGCAGACATTACTTTAGAACGTACTACGAACGCTTGACGAGAATCTTCGTTAACGATTAGATCAACGTAACGTTGACGGTAACGCATCTCTTGGTCAGTTAGACCGTGAAACTTCTCTGGAAGTGGACGTAGTGCTTTGGTTAGCAACTCGTACTCTTCCATGTTCACGTATAGGTCGCCTTTACCAGACTTGTGAAGTGCACCTTTCACACCGATGATGTCACCGATATCTAGGCCTTGGTATTGGTCTTTCAGTACTTTTTGTACCGCTTTGTCAGCGTAAGCTTGGATACGGCCAGAAGTTTCTTGAATTACCAAGAATGGACCACGTTTAGCCATGATACGGCCAGCAATTGCTACTACGTGGTTAAGCTCTTCTAGCTCTTCCTTCGTCTTTTCACCGAACTCTTTCTGAAGGTCGCCCGCTAGTGCGTCACGACGGAAGTCGTTTGGATGGCCGTTCGCTTTGCAGCTCTTTCGGATTGCATCCAGTTTAGCGCGGCGTTCAGCAATTAGCTTGTTCTCTTCTTGTGCAGAGGCTTCTTGTACAGTTTCGTTTTGAACAGCATCAGTCATTTTCGATGTATCCTGTTTTTTGTCGGTGAAAAGCTTTATAGACCTGATTTCAGGCTAGCTTCAATAAATTTGTCCAGATCGCCATCAAGAACCGCTTGTGTATTACGGTTTTCAACGCCCGTACGGAGGTCTTTAATGCGTGAGTCATCCAATACGTAAGAACGGATCTGGCTACCCCAGCCAATGTCAGACTTAGCGTCTTCATTAGCTTGTTTTTCCGCGTTTTGCTTTTGCAATTCAAGCTCAAATAGCTTCGCTCGAAGCTGTTTCATTGCCTGATCTTTGTTCTTATGTTGAGAACGGTCATTCTGACATTGCACAACGGTGTTCGTTGGAACGTGTGTAATACGTACCGCAGATTCAGTCGTGTTGACGTGCTGACCACCTGCACCTGACGCTCGGTAAACATCGATACGTAGGTCAGAAGGGTTAATGTCGATAGCAATGTTTTCATCAATCTCAGGGTAGATGAACGCAGAAGCAAATGACGTATGACGACGGCCGCCTGAATCGAATGGCGATTTACGTACTAGGCGGTGAACACCTGTTTCCGTACGTAGCCAACCGTAAGCGTACTCACCAGAAATCTTAACTGTCGCGCCTTTAAGGCCGGCGACTTCACCTTCAGATACTTCGATAACCTCTGCCTTGAAGCCTTTTGCTTCAGCCCAACGCAGGTACATGCGTAGCATCATGTTGGTCCAGTCTTGTGCCTCGGTACCACCTGAGCCTGCTTGCAAGTCAATGTAGCAATCAGAGCTGTCGTGGTCGCCAGAGAACATACGACGGAATTCAAGCTGTTCTAGCTTCTGTTCCAACTCAGCAAGTTCTGGTTCGATTTCGTCAAACGTTTCTTGATCTTCTTCTTCAACCGCAAGCTCTAGAAGACCATCAACGTCTTCTACACCTTGTTCTAGTTGAACGATAGTTTCAACAACCGCTTCTAGAGATGCACGTTCTTTACCTAGTGCTTGCGCACGCTCTGGCTCGTTCCATACATCTGGTTGTTCAAGTTCTGCGTTGACTTCTTCTAGACGCTCTTTCTTTGCGTCATAGTCAAAGATACCCCCTCAGGACATTCGTGCGCTCAGACACGTCCTGAAGACGGTTTTTAATTGGATTGATTTCAAACATGTTTGCTCAACATTTTAGAATAGAATTTAACCGAGAAATTCTACTCAAAAATGTGACGGAGATACAGGAAAATTTCGGCTGGGAAATCAGATTGCAATTAGAGAGAGCACGGTCATAAAATTTTTGCCCCACTTAAAGGCAACCGTACTCTATATAAAGTGTAAAACCTGACTTTACTTGGCTTCGATGTAGTCAATCATCAATTGCAATGATTGATTACCACGAAACTCATTCACATCCAACTTATACGCGAGACGTACCGTTTTGACCGAGGCATCTGGCCAACGACGCAAATCAACATTGAAGGCAATACCATCGATCATCACATTCGTTGGGTGACCTTTATGCAGTGGCTCTAACATTAGCTTAAGGTGTTTTTCTCCCACCAGCTTTTGATGTAATACTTTAAACTCGCCATCAAAGATAGGTTCTGGGAAAGCCTGACCAAATGGACCACCTGAGCGCAGTTGCTCCGCAATGTGCATAGAAAATTCTTCTGGCTTGAGCTCACCATCAGACATGATCACGCCTTTTAGCGCCGCTTCATCAAGTTCTTTTTTCACAACATCATCGAATAGACGACAAAAACGCTCAAAGTCTTGCTCTTTGATGGTTAAACCTGCCGCCATTGCGTGACCACCAAATTTGATGATCAAACCTGGGTTTTGCGTATCAATAAAGTCCAATGCATCACGCATGTGTAAGCCTGGAATCGAACGACAAGAACCTTTGATCGTCCCTTCTCCACCATCAGCAAAAGCAATAACAGGACGGTGGAACTTCTCTTTAATACGTGAAGCCAGAATACCAATCACACCTTGGTGCCAATCACGTTGGAAAAGTGCCAAGCCGTATGGCAGTTCACTGTTTTCACCAAACTGAAGACGCTCACAGAAAGCCATCGCTTCTTGTTTCATGCCCTCTTCAATCTCTTTACGAGTTTGGTTAAGCCCATCCAATTCACTTGCCATGCGGCGCGCAGCGTGGATGTTATTGCTCATCAGTAGTTCAACACCGAATGACATGTCATCAAGACGGCCGGCGGCGTTAATACGTGGCCCCAAAGCGAAACCAAAATCAGACGCAACCAAACGACGCGCATCGCGCTTCGCCACTTCGATCAACGCTTGAATACCAGGACGTGCTTTACCTGCACGGATGCGCTGCAAGCCTTGGTGTACAAGAATGCGGTTGTTCTCGTCGAGTGGAACAACGTCAGCGACGGTGCCAAGCGCAACAAGGTCAATCAGCTCCATAAGCTTTGGTTCTTGCATACCTTGTAGTGCAAACCAATTCTGTTTACGCATGTACACGCAAAGTGCCATCATCAGATAGAAAGCAACACCAACCCCTGCTAACGCTTTCGATGGAAAAGCACAGCTGTCGAGGTTCGGGTTAACCATTGCATCGACATTCGGTAGCACTTGCCCCGGTAAGTGGTGATCGGTGACCAGTACCGTTATGCCATTTTCTTTGGCGTAGCGAACACCTTCAATCGACGACACACCATTGTCGACCGTCATGATCATTTCAGCGCCGAGTTCTAAGGCTTGGTCCACGACTTCAGGGCTCAGGCCATAACCATCTTCAAAGCGGTTCGGCACTAAGTAGTCGACGTTGTTGCTACCAAGCATACGCAATGCAAGTACCGAAAGAGCCGAGCTAGTAGCGCCATCAGCGTCAAAGTCACCTACGACAATAATGCGTTTTTTCTCTTCGATCGCTTTGAATAAAAGCTCGACCGCTTTATCGATACCGCCAAGTTGTTGGTAAGAATGCAACCCACGAGCAGATGTCTCTAACTGCGCCACATCCGTGATACCACGGTTAATGTAGATACGTTTGAGAATCGCAGGAATAGAATCAGGAAGAAGAGAAAGGTCCGGTTCGGGACGTCGTTGAATTTCTATCATGTTTGAAAAGAGCCAGCGAATACCGCTGACTCTGCTCCTTAAAGGATTATTGTTGCTCTAAACGTTTTAGCAGTTCTGCTGGTGGTAAGTAACCACCAACTAGCTCACCGTTTGGTAGGAAAATAGCTGGCGTACCAGAAATACCAAGCTCACGACCTAGATCGTAATGCGCTTTAATCGTTTCTTTACACTGCTTAAGATCTTTCGCTGGGTTACCAAATGAACGATCAACTTTTGCGTTGTGCATTGCTGCTTTAGGATCTTCAGCACACCAAACGGTTGCCATTTGCTCAGCGACAGGACCTGTTGCACCTTGGCGAGGGTAAGCCATGTAACGCACGGTAATACCCAGATCGTTGTAACCTTGCATTTGACTGTGCAGACGCACGCAGTAACCACAAGTGATGTCAGTAAAGACCGTCACTACGTACTTTTCATTGTCCGCTTTGTACTCGATCACGCTATCTGAAAACTTGGCAATTTTCTCTGCGTTTAGAGGTGCTTGACGCTCAGCAATTACGTCTTTGTAACCACCGTTATCATCGATGGCGTAAAGCGTACCGGCAATAAAGTGATTACCATCGTTTGATGCGAACAGCACACCACCATTAGTTTGAATTTCTAATAATCCAGCAACGTCTGATGGTTTGATATCAAGAATAGATACGCCCAATTTAGAGAACTTCGCTTTTAGCGCTGCCTCATCAAAGTTCTGTTTTGCCGCTGGTGCGACTTGTTGTGCAGGAGTTTCCGTTTTTGCCTGACTTTCTTCAGCACCACAAGCGGTAACGAAAAACGGTAAAGTCAGCAGAGTTAGTCGGCGTAATACGCTCATTAAATTCACCTTAAAATAAAATCCTTTCATCCAATGAGACAATGGATGAAACAAACCATCATTATGCTCTTGGGTGGTGTTGACTGTGGATTTGTTTCAATCGCTCAGTCGCCACGTGAGTATAAATTTGCGTGGTCGATAAGTCACTATGCCCCAACAGCATCTGTACGACCCTGAGATCTGCGCCATAGTTCAATAAATGCGTTGCAAATGCATGACGTAAAACGTGTGGCGACAATTGGTCAGTATCAATACCTGCAATCACAGCATAGTACTTGATACGATGCCAGAAGGTTTGACGGGTCATTTGTCTGGCACGTTTACTTGGGAATACCACATCTGACGTAGTCTCTCCCAATAGAGCAGATCGACCTTGCTGGATAAAAGTTTCAATCCAATCGACGGCGTTCTCCCCCATAGGTACAAGACGTTCTTTACCACCTTTACCCGTCACACGCACTACTCCTTGGCGCAAACTGACGTTTTCCATTGTCAGACTGACCAACTCTGTCACACGCAACCCCGTCGCATAGAGCAGCTCTAGCATGGCTTTATCACGCAGTTCTACTGGGTCATTCGGGTCTGGCGCTTCAAGCAAAGCATCCACTTGTTCTTCACTGATGTCTTTTGGTAGGCGTTGAGGCAGCTTTGGACTCACCAGTAACGCACTTGGATCATCCGCGCGTACTTTTTCACGATGAATGTATTGAAATAAACGACGAATCGCCGACAACATACGCGCGCGGGACGTTTGCTTGTAATCCAAATCAACAAGGTAACTCTGGTACTCTTGCAAACCTGACAAGCTGATAAAATCGAGGCGGTAGCGATGTTGCTCCATCCACACGAGCAGCTTCATTAAGTCATTTCGGTAAGAAGCTAGTGTGTTCTCTGATAAACCACGCTCCATCCACATTGCATCTAAGAATTGTTCAACAAGACCAAAATCTTGTTGATTGACAGGCTGTTGTGCCGTCATGAACGCGTCCTTATCTGTTTATATTTACAGTATTGAGAGTAAGGCAACAGCCAAGCCAATACCATAAAAAAATCATCTCCCTCGGGATATTCGCTGCAATCTTCTTCAATTTATGGTTAGAATCTGCCACAACAGCAACACAAAAAACGACGAATATAATGAAAATCGGACTCTTTTACGGCTCAACAACCTGCTACACCGAAATGGCAGCAGAGAAAATTCGCAACATCATTGGCGCAGACCTTGTCGATATTCACAACGTGAAAGAGACACCGTTGTCACTGATGGCAGACTACGATTTATTGCTGATTGGTATCTCTACTTGGGACTTCGGTGAAATCCAAGAAGATTGGAGTGCTATTTGGGAAGATATTGCAACCACACCTCTAAAAGACAAAGTCGTTGCACTGTTTGGCTTGGGTGACCAAGAAGGCTACGGCGAATGGTACCTTGATGCGATGGGCCTACTTCATGACGAGCTCAAAGCAACGGGGACGCAGTTTATCGGTTACTGGCCAAATGAAGGTTATGAGTTCGAGGCATCAAAAGCTTTAACAGAAGATGGTAGTCAATTTGTTGGCTTGGCATTAGATGAAGATTCCCAGTACGAATTGAGTGACGAACGCATCGAGAAATGGTGTGAGCAAGTGTTGGTTGAGTTTCACGACACGCTATAAGTCCGCATAAACCCTGATAAAACGATAGACAAATAAAAAGCCCGGTGAATCACTTCACCGGGCTTTTTTAATCTTGCGAGTCAGCAGTTATGCCGCTTCTTCAGTCAACTCAGGTTGAGAAGATTTAGCAACAAAGAACATGCAAACAATTGCTGCAAACGTTGGTAGAACCCAACCCATGCCCACTTCGAACAGTGGTAGCATGTTGAATGCTGAAACGTCTAGACCTGCTACTTTCGCTGCATCAATCAATGCAAACAATAATGATACTAGCAACACTGAGCGGTATGCCACACGCGGGTTTGGTAGCTTGCTACGTACAAACGTCAGCGCAACCAATGCGACTGCTACTGGGTACAGCGCAAACAATACAGGAACTGACAACGAAATAAGCTGTGATAGACCTACGTTCGCAATCAGTGCACAAGCGGCACCGTTAATGATAACCCATTGCTTGTAAGTCAGTTTCGTCTTAGAGCTGAAGAAGTCTGAACATGCAGAGATAAGGCCGATCGCCGTCGTCAAACACGCCAATAATACAATGATTGAAAGAACAATCTGACCGTAAGGACCAAATAGTGCCTGAACGTATTGGCTTAGTACTGCACCACCGTTGTCTGCACCAGCTGCGATAGTTGCACTCGTCGCACCTAGGTAGAACAATGAGATGTATACGAACGCCAGACCTGCTGCTGCAATACAACCTGCGCAAATTAGGTATTTCGTCGTTGCAGCACGCTCAGTGATGCCTTTACTGCGCAGTGCATCCACCATTAGCATACCGAACATCAGCGATGCGAACGTATCCATGGTGTTGTAACCTTCAAGGAAACCTTTGGTTAGTGGCTGAGTTAGGTACTCACCATGCGCACCCATCATCTCACCTTGCGGATCAACGAATACCGCAATAGCAAGTACGATAAGGCCAAGGAACAAAACTGGCGTTAACACTTTACCGATCAAGTCAATCAGACGACCTTGGAACCAAGCAAATAGCATCGCTACTGCAAAGAACAGGATAGAGAATGACGTAAGGTGTGCTTGTGTCGCGTCAACGAAGAAAGGCTTGATTGCCATTTCGTAAGCCACGAGACCAGTACGCGGCGCTGCAAATGCAGGACCGATAATGATGAAGATAAGCGCAGCCATAAGTACTGCTGCTTTCTTAGGAAGGTCTTGCGTTAGATGATCCCAAGAACCACCTGCAACAGCAATAGCAACGATAGTAATAAGAGGTAGACCTACCGCTGTTAGCAAGAAACCAAACATTGCTGGCATCAAATGATCACCGGCTAGCTGACCCGCTAGAGGTGGAAAGATGATGTTGCCAGCACCCAAAAAGAACGCAAATAGCATAAAGCCTACTGCGATAATATCTGTTAGTTTTAACGTCTGCTTCACAGATAACCCTTTTTCTGAATTGATGAATGTTGTGTATGCATCGACCACTTTTTGTATACCCAAATAAAATGAGTATCTGTGGTTCAATCTATAAATTTTCCGCCGCATAATGACGAAAGACCCATCATTTGGCAACCTTTAAGAAAAAAACACCATATTAATTTAGTTTGCAAACTCAAAAGTAGTGGATATCACTACACTGACATTTATGACCAGTTCTTTATCTCGTTCAAAAAGCAATACAAATTAATAACCAACAAGATAACAAACCATACAATTTAGAAACAATAGAGCATTTAACTCTATTGTTGAGTAAATATAAAACAATCATGAAGAGCGATACATTCAAGACTAAAGGCTTCAAGTTTAAGCAATTTTCCATCGATGGTGGTGAAAGTGGCATGCCTGTCAGTACCGATGGCGTGATGCTGGGCGCTTGGACAAAGTGTCCATCGCAGTGCAATATTCTGGACATTGGTACTGGTACGGGTCTGTTGGCTCTAATGTGCGCACAACGCTTTTCAGGCGCGATGATCACCGCGGTGGACATCGAATCAACCGCAGTAGAAGCCGCCCAGACCAACTTTACGCATTCACCTTGGGCTGACCGATTAACCGTTTTGCACACCGATGTATTAACGTTTGAACCAACGCAACGTTTTCAGCACATCATTTGTAATCCGCCCTACTTCAATAATGGTGAGCAATCAAAGCAGGCTCAGCGCGCCACCGCCCGACATACCGACACATTGCAACATCGCGCGTTATTAGCGTGTTGCTATGACTTACTTGAAGAAGACGGCAAAGCCAGTTTTGTTCTGCCAATCACCGAAGGTGAGCAGTTTATTGTCATGGCGAAAACACAAAGCTGGTATGTATCACGTCTATGCTACGTGCAACCATCACAGAAAAAAGCGGTACATCGTGTACTATTTGAGTTATCGAAAAAGGTCTGCGACACCGAAGAATCACAATTGACCATCCACTCAAATCAGGGTTATGACGAAGAATTTATCCGTCTAACTCACGAGTTTTATCTTAAGATGTGAAATAACATGTGATCCTTGTCACCAATCACTTTATAATGTGCGACCTTTTTATATTCTATGCTGCTGCGGCGAACCATTAACCAAGCTTTGCTTGTGGAGAACTCATTGTGATCAGAACCTTTGCTGAACTTGATCTAGACCCAAACCTACTTGAAGCCATCGAAGAGATGGGCTACGAACGCCCAACTAAAATTCAGGCTGAGGCGATTCCACAAGCGTTGGATGGTCGTGACATTCTAGCGTCAGCACCAACTGGCACAGGTAAAACGGCAGCATTCGTACTGCCTGCGTTGCAATACCTGCAAGACTTCCCTCGTCGCAAGCCTGGACCTGCTCGTATCCTGATCCTGACGCCAACACGTGAACTTGCTATGCAAATTGCAGATCAAGCGCGTGCGCTTGCAAAGAACACAAAATTGAATATCTTCACCATCACTGGTGGTGTTCAGTACCAAGAGCACGCCGATATTCTTGCAACAACGCAAGACATCGTCGTAGCTACACCGGGTCGTCTACGTGAGTACATTGATGCAGAGCGCTTTGACTGTCGTGCCATTGAATGGTTAGTGCTGGATGAAGCAGACCGCATGCTAGACATGGGCTTCGCACCAACGGTAGACCGTCTATCAAACGAATGTCGCTGGCGTAAGCAAACCCTTCTGTTCTCCGCAACACTAGAAGGTAAAGGCGTAGAAGGCTTCACAGCAGACCTACTTAACGAGCCAGCAGAGATCGATGCAAAATCACCATTGCGTGAGCGCAAAAAAATTGCTCAGTGGTATCACCGTGCCGACACAGCAGAACACAAGCTAGAACTGTTAAAACACATCATCACAGAGCAAGCAGAACGCACAATTGTGTTCTTGAAGACTCGTGAGCGTCTAGCTGAGTTGCGTGGCCAATTAGAAAGTGCGCAAATTCCTTGTTCATGGATCCAAGGTGAAATGCCGCAAGATCGTCGTAACAATGCCATTGCACGCTTTCGTGAAGGTGCTGTGAACGTACTACTTGCCACTGACGTTGCTGCTCGTGGTATCGACCTTCCAGACGTATCACACGTTGTCAACTACGACATGCCTCGCACAGCTGATGTATACCTTCACCGTATTGGCCGTACCGCGCGTGCAGGTAAAAAAGGTAACGCTATTTCTATCGTAGAAGCGCACGACCAGCCAATGATGGATCGTGTTGCACGTTACGTAAAAGAAGACATCAAAGAGCGTTTCATCAAAGAGATGCGCCCTAAACACAAAAAACCAGTGTTTAAGAAGAAAAAGAAAAAAGACGACAAGAAGAAAGTAGCGAAAAAGAAAAACGCTAAGAAGAAGTAATCACGTCTGATTGATTCCAAATCTAAAAGAGCCGCAATCGCGGCTCTTTTTGTTTTTCATCTATAATTGATGAGCTGGAAGAGTTTTATCTTCATAGGCATCAGCGAAGCCATGGTTGCGATCACGGTGCCCCGCTTCATCTTCTCGAATACGCAAAATCACGTCTCTTAGCATCGCATCAGCAGGCAGCTTGTAGTAGTCAATCGCCAGAGTCGGAGCTGGTACATTCTCCACTTCCCCGCTATCAATTTTCTCTAGGTACTCAGTGTAGCTATTACACGCTTCTTCTTCGAAGTAACCCACAACACGGTGAGCAATTTTAGAAGAAAGCAGATAGATGAAACTGTACACAACAATGAAAACACCTTGTCCCAGCAACACCAATAAACGCTCAACCAAACTTGGTTTGGCAATGTCGAGGAAAATCATTAGGTGCATGCGCTCGTTTTCGGCCTCATCAAGGAGTTCTCGGATCCATCCTTCATCGTCTTTCATTCGACGCAGCGCTTTAAGGTGATTGAACATCCCAGCCACCATACCTGGCACAGCGGCGATTGTTTCGAGAATCACAGCGCGCTTCGCGTATTTCTTGCCATAAAAGATGTTCAGAGTGAATTTCAGCAACTTGGTAATACGTAGTGCAATGTACTCCGATAACTTAGAGGCTTTTTTGTGTGTGAGCTTGAAGTCTGACATAGGAGAACTCCTTTATTTTAAAGTTGCATTTAAAATGCAACTTCAAACCTTCGCACTCAACTATTTTTTAATTAATAAAATTTTTATGCAATAAAGTCCGATTTAGATCAGGTTTAACAGACATAAAAAAAGCCGGATAACTATCCGGCTTTTTGGCGTACTTTATTTCGTTGAGTCATCAACTCGCGATTCACTTACTTCAATCAGTTTTGCTCTTCGCGCTTAAACACCAAGTCAGTTGGCGTCGACTCTTCTTCAACGAAGTAGTAACCCGCAACATCAAACTTAGTGAGGTCAGCAACGCTTTCGATACGGTTTTCGATGATGTAGCGAGCCATCATACCGCGCGCTTTCTTCGCGTAGAAACTGATCACCTTGTATTGACCATTCTTACAATCTTTGAAGATTGGTGTGATCACTTGAGCATCCAAGTTCTTTGGCTTCACCGCTTTGAAGTATTCGTTCGATGCAAGATTGATCAGCACGTTGTCGTCTTGCTCAGCAATCGCTTCATTCAGCTTATCGGTAATGACATTACCCCAGAACTGGTAGAGGTTAGTGCCCTTTTCGTTTGCTAGCTTAGTGCCCATTTCAAGACGGTATGGCTGCATCAAATCAAGCGGCTTAAGCAGACCGTAAAGGCCAGACAGCATACGTAGATGACCTTGAGCGTAATCGAAATCGGTATCTGAAAGAGTTTCCGCTTCAAGACCTGTATACACATCGCCCTTAAACGCTAAAATCGCTTGGCGAGCGTTATCTGTCGTGAAGGTTTCACTCCACTCTTGGAAACGACCGACGTTCAAGTCAGCGATTTTGTCGCTCACTTTCATCAGTGACGAAACATCGGCAGGTGTTAATTTACGGCATACCTCGATCAGCTCTTTTGAATAGCTAACCAAGTCTGGTTGAGTAAACTTCTCGGTTGCAAGTGGAGACTCGTAATCAAGCGTTTTAGCTGGAGAAACGACGATAAGCATGACTTTAACTTCCCTAATTTTGTTTTCCATTAGGGTACAAAAAAAGCCATGCATTGTCTGCATGGCTTTTTGAATCGTGTTGATAGCTTTCAACAATGATTAAGCGACTTAGTCTGCCTTCTTGTTGTTGTCCCAAATACCTTCCTCTAGCTGAGATTTCAGCTCAGGGAAGTCATTCGGATCAAACGTTGGCACTTTACCTTCACTCAACTGGCGGTTGTAGTCTTTCGCCAGTTTAATCACGATGCCAGATAGCAAGATGATCGCAACCAAGTTCACAATCGCCATCAGACCCATAGAGACGTCAGCAAGCGACCAAACCACAGGCAGAGAAGCTAACGCACCAAACATAACCATACCTAGTACAACGATACGGAAGATGCCTAGACCCGCTTTATGGTTGTGCTCTAGGAAGATAAGGTTTGTTTCAGCGTATGAGTAGTTAGCAATGATTGAGGTGAATGCGAAGAAGAAGATCGCAACCGCAACAAAGATGCCGCCCCAATCACCCACTTGCGAGCTCAATGCACGCTGAGTTAGCTCAATACCGGTCACTTCTGTTGCTTGGCCTACGTACTCACCTGACATCAGGATAATAGCAACTGTCGCCGAACAGATAACGATCGTATCCATGAACACGCCTAGCATCTGTACGTAACCTTGAGATGCTGGGTGTGGTGGGTAAGGCGTTGCTGATGCTGCCGCGTTTGGCGCAGAACCCATACCCGCTTCGTTCGAGAATAGACCACGTTTGATACCGTTGATCATCGCTTGTGCGATGGCATAACCAAGACCACCAGCAGCTGCTTCTTGCAGGCCGAATGCGCTCTTGAAGATAAGCATTAGAACGTCTGGTAGTTTCTCTAAGTTAGAAAGCATCACGAACATCGCAAGAACGAGGTAAGCCAGAGCCATTACAGGAACAACCAACTCAGCAACTTTCGCGATACGCTTAATACCACCAAAAATAACGACAGCGGACAAAGCAACAACTGCGATACCTACGTAAAGGTCATCCCAACCAAATGCGTTGCTCATTGCATTCGCGATAGAGTTTGCTTGAACGGCGTTAAATACCAAACCAAAAGCGATGATTAGGAAAATTGAGAACAACACGCCCATCCAGCGCATGCCCAAGCCTTTTTCCATGTAGTAAGCAGGACCACCGCGGTAGTTGCCATCATCATCTTTGGTTTTGTATAGCTGCGCCAGTGTGCTTTCTGCAAACGACGTCGCCATACCAAGCATCGCAATCAACCACATCCAGAAGATTGCACCAGGGCCACCCGCAGTCAGTGCAACTGCAACACCCGCCATGTTACCCGTACCAACACGTGCAGCAAGACTAGTACAAAGCGCTTGGAAAGAAGAGATACCAGCTTTGTCTGCTTTACGGCTGTTCTTTAGAACAGAGAACATGTGGCCAAAATGGCGGAATTGAATGAATCCCAATCGAACGGTGAAGTAGATTCCTACACCAACAAGAAGATAAACAAGAATCGAGCCCCAAAGGAGGTCGTTCATCAAATTGATTAAGTCTGTCATGTGTACCTCAAAGTGAGTTGCGCCAGTCTTTGCTTCCGAGCCATCCACCAGATTGCATGCTAAGTGTCAAAGTCTGCTTAGCTTTTTGAATAATGTTTATTGCGCAATCTAGAATCGTAAACGTCGCTTCATGCATCCATTTTACGTACCAGCGTATTTTTTGACGGGCGGATAATGCAGCCTCGACAAGCAAAAATCAATATGCAACCAGTAAAATAACCTTGTTATTTTTCACTATAAAGTCACCAAAAGTTAACATAAAAGGAAAACTTAACGCTCACAAACAGCAACATCTTGTTTATCAAAACTCAACATAAAAAGCACTAACACCGTTAACGAAATGACATACCATTTATTTTTGATGAGGCTAGTAATCACAAGGTATCTGATAAAAATTTCCTGTGTTGGTTTGTTACCATTGGATACATTTTCATCAAAGCGATGCTATGCAACCTTAGTATTCAAAAATTGAGTAAAATAAGCCGTTCGAATTAACATACCAAATCTCTTCATTTAATCGTTTTCGTGAGATCGTTCGCTTATTTTTTGTGCATTTTCAGCGCATGCAAAATGTGATTCTGTAAGTATTTTTGCACGAAAATGTCATGTTACCGACACAAATGCGAAATATATCATGGTTATCCTCACGCCTATTGTGGTACTAAAAAAGCTCCACAAGGACTGGTTACAACAGTTTAGATAGAAAAAGGTAAAGGTGGCTTATGGAAGGCTTTCAACTCGACGACCTGTTTGGTCTGGATACTACCTCAACAAGCAAATCTCGCGCGAAACCAGTGAAGCGTAAGTGGCGAGAAATTGAAGAAATGAACGATAGACGCAACTTGCTCAAGGAGCTGCGTGAACTGGACGTCTGTCACGACATCACTCTGGATGACATCAAACTATAATTTGCGCAAAAGGCACCTCAATGGTGCCTTTTGTCTTTTATAGATACAGCAAAATTGGGTGACTTTTATGCGAGTTTCATAAGCATGTCACCCGTTCTTACCTATTGAGAATTTCCCTCTGTTTTCACTCATATTTGTAACGAAGTAATTTCCAAACAATTCTCACCAAATAAGAAAGCGGCAAAATAAACCACACAAACGCAATCGTTTACTTTGCCATTTTTCTGGTTTAGACGAACTCAACATCGTTTTGATGCACTCGAGCGGCAAGTTGTTTATATCGATCCGCGATGGTGTTACCAAAGACTGGGTCATCTTCATTCTCATGCCACAAGCTTTCTACGTATTGCCAATCTTGGGAAGTAAATAACTCTTCAATCAAAGGTAAAATCTGGCGCTCTTCCAACTCAAGGTGGCGTTTTTGCGTCACAATAAAGTCTTCTAGCTGGTTTATGAACATCTCTTGAGGGACAACCGCATCCTGCAAGATCATCTCTATCAACAGCGAGAACTCTTTGGTTTTGCTCGCCAGCACTTGGTGTTCTAACTCCAAGTCTTCCATGGTCTTTTGCTGACCATAGTGTTCGAGGAAATAGTGATAGAGGATATCTTCTTTAGGGTGGTGAATTTTTTCAGAATGGTTAGAGAGGTAATCCACGATCTCACTCACCAACGCATAGTTGATGGCGCGTTCTTGTTTAATCTCATTTAATTTGTGGCGCAATATCGCCAGCAGACGGACCATATAGCCGTGTTCGCGTCGAATTCTTTCGATCATCATAGCGTCTCTCCTTAACACCTACTTTTTATAAGTGTATATGAGAAACCCAATACCTGACTCGACGGTGTTCAAAAAAACAGCGATCGTCTTCCCACGATCGCTGTACTGATTTATTTCTCTATATATAAGAAGGAAATTGAGATTTACACCGTCATAGGTAAATGCCAATTGATGGCTTCTTTACCTTGCTGAAGAAGAATCTGGTTCGCTTGCGAGAATGGCTTACTACCAAAGAATCCACGATGCGCCGATAACGGCGATGGATGCGGCGCAGCCAAGACGTGGTGTTTATTGCGATCGATAAAACGACCTTTCTTCTGCGCATGTGCCCCCCACAGCAGGAACACCACACCTTCTTGATGCTGGTTAATAGCTTCAATAACGCGGTCAGTAAAGGTTTCCCAACCAGTTTTCGAATGTGAGTGTGCTTTGCCCTGCTCTACTGTTAACACTGTATTGAGTAGCAACACCCCTTGTTCAGCCCAGCTTTGTAGAAAGCCATGTTGAGGAATTTGGAAACCCTCAATATCTTGCGCTAGTTCTTTGTACATATTCACCAAAGATGGTGGCGTTTTAATGCCAGGCAGCACAGAGAAACACAAACCATGTGCTTGATTAGGACCGTGGTAAGGGTCTTGCCCCAGAATCACTACTTTAACGTCTTTGAACTCGGTAAAACGAAACGCATTAAATACGTCTTTCGCTGGCGGATAAATGGCTTTGCCTGCCGCTCGTTCTGCTTCAACAAAATTCAAAGTATCGACAAAGTAGCTCTGCTCTTTCTCTTCGCCGATCACATCGTGCCACGTGGGTAACTGATTCATGGAAAGTTCCTGTCCTAATGTTTCCCTCTATTCTAACGAGCGAAACTCAAACAAACAAAAACTTACCACCAGCTTGAGACGGCTTCTCAAAAACTGATGAACAGACAATCCGTATTGACCTTGGTGGTTTGGCTAAACCCAAAATAACCAATACTAATAATGATGACGCTAATTACGCTGCGGCGTTCGAAAGTGCCCTTGTCCTGAGATATGGCGGTTTGGAGTAGGTAAACGTAATACTCGTCGAGAGTGTGTCGCTGGGATAAAAGAAACTGGTCGAGACATATTGTCATCCTCCTAACTAGCTTCGCCTAACTGCCACGTTGAGTTCAGGCGTTTAAAACAAGCGCATAACCGCTCAATGGTTTTAGCTAAGAAAGAAGGATGCCAACTTTGCCATCCCGTTAGGAATTAACCATTTCTTCCATGTGGAATTGGCGTAAGGTGTTGATTTCTTGCTGCCAAATATCTGGGTCAATTGTTTCTAAAATCAGAGGGATACCATCAAAACGTGGATCTTTAGCAATGTACTCAAAACAGCTCCAGCCGATCTCGCCTTTGCCTAATGAGTGGTGACGGTCAACCTTGCTAGCGAATTCGACTTTTGAATCATTTAGATGCATTGCTCTTAAATAGTGCATGCCTACGATACGATCGAACTCAGCAAAGGTATGCTCACAATCCTCTTTAGTACGCAGATCGTAACCCGCGGTAAACGTGTGGCAAGTATCAAGACACACACCAACACGTTCTTTATCTTCTACTTGCTCGATGATTTCAGCCAAATGCTCAAACTTCCAACCTAAGTTAGTACCCTGACCTGCCGTATTCTCAATCACAGCGATCACATTTGGCACTGCTTTGTGCGCGAGGTTGATCGACTCGGCGATCGTCGCCAAACACTCTTGTTCCGACACTTTATTTAGATGACTACCAGGATGGAAATTCAGCAGCGTTAACCCAAGTTGATTACAACGCTCCATCTCATCAATAAATGCCGCGCGGGATTTATTCAGCTTTTCTTCTTCTGGAGCGCCCAAGTTAATCAGATAAGAGTCATGGGGAAGAATGTGTTCGGCGCCGAAACCAAGCATTTTGCAGTTTGCTTTGAACGCACTAATGGTTTTTTCTTCGAGTGGTTTTGCAACCCATTGGCGTTGGTTCTTAGTAAACAGAGCAAACGCATTCGCACCAATTTCACGAGCACGAAGAGGCGCTTGATCAACCCCTCCAGCCGCAGATACGTGAGCACCAATAAATTTGTTTCCAAACTTGTTTTTCATGTTTGTCATTTAATCACTTTAGACTTTCAGTATGGCTACCTAAATACAGGCAGTTGCGTAAACAAGGTTAAGTTTTGAGCTTATTTTGTAGTAAATTTACAACAAAATTAACTTTTAAATATTTTTTATATTATCAAATAAATTGTAAATAGTATGTTTTCAAACGTTTTATTGATTTAACTCAAGAAAATCACCTTCAAAAAATTAAGGTTTTTGGTTGTTTTTTGACTTAAATCAATATTAAAATAATGGATATTGGCTATATAATACTTAGCTCGACAAAAATTCGAAAATTAACACCAATAATCACCACGTAAGTGGTCTAGGAGATAGTGATGATCCAAGGTATCCAAATTACTAAAGCAGCTAACGACGAACTACTAAACTCAATCTGGCTACTAGATAGCGAGAAGAACGAAGCGCGTTGTGTTGCTGCAGCATCAACTTACGAAGCAGACCAAGTTATCGCAATTAGCGACCTAGGTGAATACGAAAGCCGTGAAGTAGCAATCGAAACAGCTCCTCGCATCGAAGGCGGTCAGCACCTAAACGTAAACGTTCTTAAGCGTGAAACTCTAGAAGATGCAGTAGCACACCCAGAGAACTACCCACAGCTAACTATCCGTGTTTCTGGTTACGCAGTACGTTTCAACTCGCTAACTCCAGAACAGCAACGTGACGTAATCGCTCGTACTTTTACTGAGTCTCTATAATCTCTCAGTAAACTAGCTTGTTAGAATTTAAAAAGCTTGGTCAGCAATGACCAAGCTTTTTTTGTTTCTGGATCCTTCTAACCCCTTCTGATAGTAGAAAGCAACTCGCCTCTAAGGTGCATTTCTTTGCGAAGGATCTTTCTGAAACGCTTGTGCCAACGAGGTTGGTTCAAGCTTCTCTCTTTGCTGTAATGCCCCTTCTGCCCACCAAATCAATTGATGCATAGTACGATTCATATAACTGTCCCATTGCGCCTGATCCGATTCATCCGCAACCACACCCTGTTCATCAAACACCTCTTGTGCTTTCGGGATGTGGATCATTGCCGACACAGGCAAGCACCCCAGCTCTGATAAGAAAGTACGCATCGACACCGCAGCTCTCGCACCACCCCATTGCCCAGCAGAGTAGGTCACGATCGCACTTGGCTTATAGGAAAACAGCGAACTGCCAAAATGATTAAGCATGTTTGCCAAAGCTGGACTCATCGAATGGTTATATTCCGGGCTAACCATCACATACCCATCGGCCTGTTTGATTTTGTCTGCCAGCTCACTTAGGTGCTCTGGCACTTTAGAACGGTGATAAGCAAACTCGGGCTTAAATACATCGCCAAAGTCATAGTCCAATGGGTCAATGATTTCGACAGTATGTTGAGAATGCTGACTCACGATGAGTTTTTCACACGCTCTACTGACTCGCATTCCTAAACGGGCTGGTCGTGGTGGCGTGCTGTCTCTCACTGAGCCAAGAAAAATCAAAAAATGCATGCTTCTCTTTCCATCTCATTTAGTTAAGTTCGTTTCTCAATAATAAAGAGAGTTAAAACTTACCGGCAATAAAAAAGGTGAATGATTGCTCATTCACCTCTCGTTATTTGTGTTTTTGATACTGACTGTATTTTTGAAGCTTACTGCACGCGGCGCAGTACTTGTTTCAATGCGTCAAAGTCCGCGTCGAGATCTTCCGATAGCAGCTCCATCACCGCATGCTTCGCTAGTGGCGCAGGAAGATCAATGTCAGATTGCAGAATGTCATCTACCACTTCTTTGAACTTCGCAGGGTGTGCAGTACATAGGAACAGACCTGTTTCACCGTCTTGCAGTTGTTCTTCAAGCACGCGGTAAGCAATCGCACCGTGCGGCTCACACAAGTAACCCATGGCGTATAAATCTTTTACTGACTGCGCGCTTTGCTCATCCGTTACTGCACCTTTACCTAGCGTCTCCAAGCCCCACTCTTTCACGCGGCATAGCTCTTCGATACGAGGCCAGTTGTTTGGTTGGCTCACGTCCATCGCGTTCGATGTTGTTGCTACTGTTGGTTTTGGATCCCACTTACCTGTTTCTAGGTAGCGAGGAACAGTGTCATTAGCGTTAGTTGCAGCGATAAAGCGTTTGATAGGCAGACCCAGCGCTTTTGCCAATAGACCAGCAGTTAGGTTACCAAAGTTACCGCTTGGTACAGACACAACTAGGTTTTCACGTTCTTGCTTGCTCATTTGCGCAGCGGCTTCAAAGTAGTAACAGATTTGCGCCATCAAACGGCTGATGTTGATTGAGTTTGCAGAGTTCAGACCGATCTCTTCTCGCAGCGCAGAATCATCAAAAGCTTGCTTAACCAGAGCCTGACAGGCATCGAAGTCACCATCGATCGCAACAGTGTGAATGTTCTTACCAAGCGTACAGAATAGCTTCTCTTGCAGTGGGCTGATCTTGCCTTTCGGGTAAAGAATCACAACGTTGATGTCTTCCATACCGTAGAAAGCATGCGCAACGGCTGCGCCAGTATCGCCAGAAGTTGCAGTCAGAATAGTGATCTTGCCGCCATCCGAAACCGCAGCAAGAGATTGCGCCATAAAGCGACCACCAAAGTCTTTAAACGCAAGCGTTGGACCATGGAACAGCTCCAGTGCATAAACACCGTCTTTTACTTGATTGATAGGCGCAGGGAATTGGAACGCAGCATCAACAAGAGCATTCACTTGCTCTTCTGCAAGTTCATCGCCAATTAACGCTGATAGAATCTTAGTGCTACGAGAGACAAAGTCTTCTGCAAGCAGCGCATCGATATCTTCAAATTTTGGTAATTCCGATGGAAAAAATAGGCCTTGATTACGACCTAACCCTTGGCGAACGGCTTGGCCAAAGGAAACTTGTTCATCATTTTCTTTTATATTGTAAAGCTTCATAGCTCACTTCCTGTTACTTTCGAACCCTGCTTATCTAGACGACAAACGTGGACGAATCCTTCTTCGTTTTGTACGTAGTTCTGTTCTAACCAGCGAGCAACTCGCTCAGCGACATCTTTCTCTTTGCAAATACTGAACAGTGTCGGCCCACTGCCAGAAATACCGGTAGCTAATGCACCCGCAGACGCTGCGTATTGACGTGCATTCGCAAAACCCAGAAGCAGTTTCTCACGATACGGTTCTGCGATCACGTCTTTGATCATTTTTGCAGCAAGTTCTGGCTGACCAGAATGACACGCATGGATAAAGCCTGCAAGGTGGCGACCATGGGCAATGATATCTTGTCGACGGTATTGAGATGGCAGGATCTCACGCGCTTCTGCAGTGGACACTTTGATGCCCGGATATGCCATCACCCAATACCAATCATCAAAGCAAGGCACTTCTTGACTAATGATACCCAACTCTTCAAGCATCAACTGTACGCCGCCAAGGTAACATGGTGCGACGTTATCGTAGTGAATACCACCAGAGATCTTGCCTTCCATTTCTCCCATCAGTGCCAGTAACTCTGTCTCGTTAAGTGGCTGTCCATGGAATCGGTTCAATGCATCTAATGCCGCAACGATAGAGCATGCACTTGAGCCTAAACCAGAGCCAATTGGCATGTTCTTTTCTAGCGTCATCTCAAGTGGTTTTAGCTCGACGCCTTTTTTGTCTAGCTCACGAGCAAACACCACCCAACAATCGTAAACAATGTTCTCTTTTGGCTCGGTAGGCAACTTTTCAACGAAGTCACCGGAGGTTTTTAGGCTGAATGGCTCAGCTCCTGACTTTACCAATACTCGGTCGCCCAAAAGAGTGCCATCAACTGGCGACACCGCCGCCCCCAGAACGTCGAAACCAACGCTTACATTACCAATTGATGCTGGGGCATAAACCACAACATCCATATCACTTGAACTCATTGCCGTTATACCCCTAGCTTCCAACCTAAAGTACGCATCACATCCGAGAATACGCCCGCTGCCGTTACCTCGGTACCCGCACCGTAACCACGTAATACCAGTGGAATTGGTTGGTAGTAGCGGCTGTAGAATGCCAGTGCATTTTCACCATCTTTAATCTTAAACATCGGGTCGTTTTCATCGACGGCAGCAATGCTTACTGTGCATTTACCATCGACAATTTCACCGACGTAGCGCAGTACTTTGCCTTCTTCTGCCGCTTTTGCTGACTGCTCTTTAAAGTACGCATCCGCCTCTGGCAGACGCTCCATGAATTCATCAACACTGCCAGAATCATCAAAGCCCGGTGGTAACGCTTGGTCAACAACGACATCTTCCAGTTCTAAAGACATGCCAGCTTCACGAGCAAGGATAAGTAGCTTACGTGCCACATCCATACCCGATAGATCGTCACGAGGATCCGGTTCCGTAAAGCCGTTTTGTTTCGCAATGTTTGTGGCTTCACTTAGGCTCATGCCTTCATCTAACTTGCCGAAGATGTATGACAGAGAGCCAGAAAGGATGCCGCTAAAGCGCTCTAGCTCATCACCGGCTGAAATTAGGTTTTGAAGGTTTTCGATAACCGGTAGACCTGCGCCTACGGTTGTTTCGTACATCAATTTACGACGAGAGCTGCGCGCTACATCGCGAAGTTGATGGTAGTACGCCATGCTTGCCGTGTTAGCTTTTTTGTTTGGTGTTACGACGTGGAAACCTGCGGCTAAGAAGTCTGCATACTGATTCGCAATGGCTTCGCTGGACGTACAGTCAACTAACACAGGGTTGATGATGTGATTACGTTGAACCAATGAAATCAGACGCGCTAGGCTGAATTCTTCAGTTGAAGCAGACATACGGTCACGCCAATGCTCTAGAGGAAGACCTTCACTATCAAGTAGAAGACCTTTGCTGTTTGCCAAACCACACACGCGAATCACGATGCCTTTCTCTGCAAGCTTCGCCTGTTGACGTTCGATCTGATCCACCAGCTCACCACCAACGCCGCCAATACCAACAACGAAGACGTCTAGGAAGTGCTTAGAGTTGAATAGGTTCTCGTGACACGCTTTGATTGCTTCAGAGATTTTGTCTTCAGGAATCACGGCAGAGATAGCACGCTCAGATGAGCCCTGTGCGATTGCCACGATGTTTACGTTCACTTCAGCAAGAGATGAGAAGAAGCGAGAAGCGACACCGCGAGAAGTACGCATACCATCACCAACCAACGTCACAATAGACACATCGTCGATGAACTCGACTGGTTCAAGTAAACCGTCTTTTAGTTCCAACTCAAATGCGTCAGCCAACACTTGCTGTGCTTTGGCTTTATCTTGCGCTTCAATACAGAAGCTGATGCTGTACTCAGAAGAAGATTGTGTGATAAGGACGATAGACACGCCCGCTGATGACATCGCACCAAAGACACGGCTTGCCATGCCTACCATGCCCTTCATACCTGGGCCAGACACGTTAACCATCGTTAGATCATTTAGCGTCGTGATGCCTTTGATATCTAGATTATCTTCGCCAGTATCTTGGCCAATCAATGTACCCGCACCTTGTGGATTAAAGCTGTTTTTGATCAGGCATGGGATATGAAATTGTGCAATTGGTGCGATGGTTTTTGGATGCAGAACGGAAGCACCGAAGTAAGAAAGCTCCATCGCTTCTTGGTAGCTGAGCGACTTGAGTAGGCGTGCATCTTCAACTAGGCGAGGGTCACAGTTGTAAACGCCATCTACATCGGTCCAAATTTCACAGCAGTCTGCACGCAAACATGCGGCCAGTACCGCTGCGGAGTAATCAGAACCATTACGACCTAGAGTTACCAATTCACCTTTTTCATTACCAGCTGTAAAGCCCGGCATGATGCTGACATGGCCTTCTGGAAGCGGGCTTTGGCGGAAGTTCTGCGTAGAGACTTCAACATCAACCATCGCTTCTAGATGATCGCCTTTCGCGTATAGGTACTCAACCGGATCGATAAGATGCGCAGGTTGGCCTTTTGCTTCTAGTACCGCTTTCATCAGTTGAATCGACACACGCTCGCCTTTGCTGATAATGCGTGCGTTGACGTTGTTTGGACACATACCAAGAAGATTAATGCCGTGAACAAATTGACGTAATTGAGAAAGTGAGGTTTTAACTTGGTTATCGAAAGCCGTGCCATCCACATTTGGAACAACCGCTTGGATTTCGGAAAATAGCGTTTTAAACGACGCTTCTAGCTCATTGATTTGAAGCTCTGCTTCACCGTTTCGAAGTGCGCCTTCGATCACCGCAACAAGCTTATTGGTCGTTTTACCCGGTGCAGAAAGCACAACGGCAACGTCTTCCTGTTGAGCGTTATTGGCAATGATATCCGCTGCTCTTAAAAAGCGATCTGCATCTGCTAATGATGAGCCGCCAAACTTCAATACTCGCATCCCTTCCTCCGATGTATCTTCTTAATTCTGTCTAAATTTCATTTAAAAAAGCATAAAAAAAGGCCTGTATCTTGTTGGATACAGGCCTTTTTTGTGAATTTCTTTCGCTCAGCAGCCTGCCCCAACATTGGTCGTGTTGGTAATAATAATGGTTGTGGTCATTACTACTAGGCTGTTTGATGGCATAAATAAATATTCAACGATAATTGTGTGTTTGCTTAACTCTACGTTTACCGAGTTTCCGGTACAGAGTCAACAAAAAATTGTCTATTTTCCGGTCTTGTAGTGATTTCTGCTACGCAATGTCTTTGATATTTCAATGTAATTACAAAGGGTTGCGAATTATCAAAGTCAATTGAACTTTTTCTCTCTCTACAACGGTCTGTTTGATATAGAAGCAAATAGCGGTGATGACACCTGTTCCTCTTCTATCTACATATGATCAAAACATCGATCCTCATGAATACTAATTAACAACAAGTTAACTGTGATCAAGGTTCATAGGATTGAATTAAGTAGAAAATAAGTGAGCTGACTTTCATATTCTATGCTTTAATATTGAGAAGCTTTAAGCACATACTAATAACAAAGTTCGACACAAGGAGTGGTCAACATGAAAAAATGGATTTTTCTGTTACTGTTTGTTGTGCCTAGCATTTGTGCTGCAAATGAACTGCCACCTCTCCCAGGAAAAACCACAGCTTCCCCACACAAGCTTTTCATTTCTAGTGAAAACTACCATACCGAGAGCTTTGACGTCTGGAATATTGATGGCGGTTACGCGTATGAGCTGTTTGACTCGGTTGATCTTTACGTGGGTGCGCGTGTAAATAATTCACCAACGCAAAACCAAAGTGGCTTTTTGAGTGGGATCAGTTATCACTTAAATGATCGCGTCACCGTTAAAAGTACGGTTCGCTCTTATAAAGCGGAAACGACCGAAGGTATTCGTGAAGAAGACAGTAGCCTCGCTGCCGAAGTTTCAAGCCGCGTAAAAATCACCGAAAACTTAGATCTTCACGCCACTTTAGATTATCAAGATTGGCAACAAGGCTTTGAAGTCGGACTTGGCTTCCGCTTTTAAAAATCCAACGCCTCTTTAGAGATCAACACGCCATTCCAATCCGCATACACGTAATGCTTAGGTTGAACAATTTGGTTCTGCATTGTCAGCGTAACATTCACTTCTCCGACATCACGCTTTTCTGTTTTAAATGGACATGTGCCTAGGGCTTGAACACCAATGTCCATTTGAGAAATCTGAGCTACATCGCGAATCGCTCCGTACACTATGATGCCTTCCCAACCATTTTCGATCCCAAGAATCGCTAATTGATCGCCTAGCAAGGCTTTTTGACAAGAGCCGTGTCCGTCAACAATTAGTACTTTGCCAGTACCATTATCGCTCAGTACCTCGCGAACTTTTGAATTATCATGGTAGCAACGCACTGTGACTATCTCTCCATGAAACGCGGTACGTTGACCAAAATTCTGCAATGGCAGACTCAGTAACGTAACTTGTTCTTCAAATTGGTCACAAATATCTGGTGTTATGTCTCTCATAGTTCCTCCGTGAAATGTCTCACCCAAGCAAAACTCCAGTGAGTAGTATCCTTCTATACCAGTCTAGATTTCATCGAACCAAGCTTGTGCAAAATCTCTGGTTCTGAACACGCTATCAGGTAAAGCTCGTCATCAATGACGTAGTAAATCGCGTTCTGTTGGAAATCTTTTGCCAGCACTATCGCCGCTTCTGGCGTGAGTTCTGCTGCGTAACTTTCTTCAAACCATTCGAATGCCTGATCACCAACCGTGACAGGCACGTGTTTAACGTGGTTTAATTGCTTTTCGAGTTCATGATTACTTATGCAATTCATCTCTTTTGACCGCAAATTACTGTAAGGGTTCCAAGCGGTTATCACTGCGTAGCTTGAAGAGCACCAATCAGTATGAAAACGAAAGAAAGATTCTGAATAAGCATTCCATAACGATGCGTCTATGTTCGTATTACTTTTTTCTATCATAACTCTTAAACGATTAATAACGGTTACATTTCATCAATTGATGTAAATCAACAAACTGAATGGAATTAACATTTGAGCATTGTTAGCATGCTGTTAACAATATAAAATCCGCTCCATATCTTAGGGTGTTTACGTTTCAGGCCCCGCGAAGGCTAGGAAATGAAAGGTAAACAAGCCCTATAGAATAAACGTCGCCATCGGATACTGGTGAGTTGGCAAAATTCCAAGGAAGGCGGATAACTGAAAGAAGTGTTTTTTTGATCAACTTGATTTATTATCAAAATCACATTACCTGTATGTTATATTTTTGCCTAGAATTTATTCTATTAGCACAATTTTGTCACAAATTTAGGTACCGCCAATGCAAACCCCGCAGATTCTTATCGTAGAAGATGAGCAAGTAACTCGTAACACTCTTAAGAGTATTTTTGAAGCAGAGGGATACGCTGTTTTTGAAGCCAGTGACGGTGAAGAGATGCACCAAGTGTTGTCTGAAAATTCAATCAACTTGGTTATCATGGACATTAATCTTCCAGGCAAGAATGGTCTCCTTTTAGCACGTGAACTTCGCGAGCAAGCGAACATCGCACTGATGTTCCTAACTGGTCGTGACAATGAAGTAGACAAGATCCTAGGTCTTGAAATCGGTGCTGATGACTACATCACTAAACCATTCAACCCACGTGAACTGACTATCCGCGCACGTAACCTGCTAAGCCGCTCAATGAGCACTAACGCAGTACAAGAAGAGAAGCGCTCGGTAGAAAAATATGAGTTCAACGGTTGGGTGCTAGACATCAACAGCCGCTCTCTTGTGAGCCCAGCTGGCGATGGCTACAAACTGCCTCGTTCTGAGTTCCGTGCACTTCTGCATTTCTGTGAGAACCCAGGCAAGATTCAAACTCGTGCTGATCTTCTTAAGAAGATGACGGGCCGTGAGCTTAAGCCACACGACCGTACTGTTGACGTGACTATCCGTCGCATTCGTAAGCACTTTGAATCTGTATCAGGTACTCCTGAAATCATCGCGACGATTCACGGTGAAGGTTACCGCTTCTGTGGCGATCTAGAAGACTAATCGCTTCAACACAAACAATAAGGGCTTGCTCCATGAGCAAGCCCTTTTTTTATCTGAGAAAACGCAATATCAGTATACTTTATCGATCTTAATGTGTTTCTCAACCAACCAGCCTTTCTTACCAGCATCATCTAATAACAAAGCTAAGTCGACTGACTTTTCCATATCCGCTTCAATTTGCCAAACAAAGGCGACTTCCCACTGGTTCTCACTATGAGTACGTAACTCAAGCAAGTCACCATCAATTTGCCATTCAGAATCGCCTTGTTTGATGATCAATGAATCCACGGTCAAGTTGGCTGGTAGTTCCTTGTCTGATTTCAAGTACAACGCACCATGTACGTTTTGCTCTTGAACCTCACCAATGGTTGGCATTAGGTTTACCCACAAGTTGCTTTTCAGCTCAACATTCACTTTATTCATGGTGATTTGGCTGTCTTCTTGCCAACCCACTTGAGGAGCAGAACTACAACCAGCAAGTAATGCGATTGCCAGTGCTGCCGATGCAAACTTCTTCATGTTATTTCCTCTGTTCCAACCAACTTTTTAAGACTTGAATGTCATTTTGATATTCATTTTTTATTTCTTCGACCCAGTCCGAGATATTTTCCCACCAAGCAGGCATATCCGGAGATTGTGCCTTCTGTGCAACACTTTGGATGTGTTTAAGACCAATAGAACCCGCTGCGCCTTTGATCTTATGCGCCTCTGAAACAATACCATCTTGGTCTTTCGCCATCATGTTCGAGTCTAAAATCTGAATGTAGTCTGGCATCATGTCTTCGAACATCTTGATACTGTCATAAACAGGTTTCACACCCACGATATCCACGTATGACTCTAGCATATCCAAATCAAGTAAATGGGTATTGATGACGGGCGATGGGGTCGGTGTAACATCCTCAACGAGCTCAGGCTCAACAACCTCTTCTTTTTGGTTCTCAATACGATTAACGAAGAACTTATCAATCACTGATTGCATCGCTTGTACCGCAAGTGGTTTGCTGATTGCATCGTCCATACCATTGTCTAAGTATTCACGACGATCTTTCATCACATTCGCCGTTAGTGCTACTAATGGCGGCAAGTTGTCGTAATGCTCACGGTAGTACTTAGCCACATCAAAACCTGTCATGTCTGGTAGTTGTATATCCAGCAACGCTAAGTCATATTCGTCTGGTACAAAGTTCACCAGCGCTTCTTCACCTGTCATGGCTACAGTGACGGTATGTCCCAAGCTTTCAAGCAGTGACTTAGCAACAGTAATGTTCAGTTCGATATCTTCTACCATAAAGATATTTAGATGCACTTTATCTCGCTGAGCATCGATAACAGGCTCTTCCAATTCAACAATCGGAACGTGAATTGAAACGGTAAAGGTACTACCGAAGCCCTCTTCACTCGCAACAGTAATATCGCCATCCATCATGTTGATAAGCTGCTTAGAAACCGCCAAACCAATGCCAGTACCTACCGCATGAAGGTTGTCTTTGCCTGACTTCACTTGGTAGTACATCGCAAAAATCTTATCCAGCTCTTCTTCAGGAATACCAATGCCCGTGTCTTCTACTTCCATGATGATGGTCGCGTAGTCGTCTTCGACATCTGCGCTGACTGTCATGACGACGCCACCTTCTTTGGTGAACTTCATTGCGTTGCTAACCAAGTTCCAGATAACCTGACGCAGGCGGGTCGCATCCACTTCAATCGCTTTTGGTAATGCGCTCAAGCGTTCAAGGTCGAAACGCAACCCTTTCTGCTCCGCCATCAGAGCAGAGATGCTTTCAATCTCTGCTACAAAATCCTCAAAGTTCAATGGTGCGGGCAGCAGTTCCAATTTACGACGGTCGAATTTATCCATATCGATAATGTCGTTGAAGATGTTGCCCAATGTAATGGCACTGACGTTAATGGTTTGCATGTGCTTACGCTGCTCTTGCGTTAACTGACTATCGAGCAACATTCGGCTCAAACCAACGATGCCATTCAATGGCGTGCGCAGTTCATGACTGATGGTGGAAATAAAGGTGGTCTTGTCACGGCTGGCTTTTTCTAACGATTCTTCATGGCGTTTACGTTCGGTAATATCTCGTCCAAAGCCAACTAGACCAAGGTGACGGCCATCTTTACTGTAGAAAGGTACTTTGCGCAATTCGAAGTAGTGTTTGCGACCATCTGGATATTCAAGCCATTGCTCGTAAGTGATGGCCTGATTGTCTGCAAAGACCTTTTGGTCGGTATCAACGATGTGCTCGGCCACTTCTTTGCTGTAAACATCCCATGGGCTTAGGCCCACCAATTGATGCTCTTTCTTACCAGTGAGTTCTTCCATTGCTCGGTTACAACCAGAGAAGACACCATCGGCGTTACGGTAGTAAATCAAGTCTGGAGATGCATCAATGAAAGAGCGTAAAAGTGCGGTACGCTCGGCAAGCTCTAACTGAGTGCGTTCACGTTGGAATACTTCGTTCTCCAAATCTTGCATGGCTTCTTCGCGCGCTTCTTCCGCTTTAATGCGCTCTTCAATTTCTTGATTGAGCTTTTCAATGTTCTGCTGCAATTGGAAGTTCAGTTCTTGGTCACGCGAGCGCATGTCTTTCAGCTTAGAGACTAGTTTGGTCAATCGTTGACGAGATTCTTCTAGCTGATCAACAACAACGGAAAGAAAATACACCGCCCAAGGGGTAATAAGCAGGCCAAAGAAAACAGAACGAACAATATCAATATCGTCGACGTTCCCTTTCAAGGCGAGCGTAATACCAACTTGCACCACAACAGCCAGTGCCACCAGCGCTAAGGCCAGCAATATAGAGAAACGGACAATCCCCAGCTTAACCAATAGGTCAACATAGTACTGGGCGAGGTTTTTCATGGGCTTCATTCACTACTCCATGGAACAAGCTAGATATCGAACCCTGACAGTTAGAGAAGTTAAAACAGTGAAGATATTTCGAGCTGTTTTAAGTTTGGCAATACACATTGGCGAACCAGCGAAGCTTCAGGGCTAGCAGACACCTCACACCATGTATGGGCAGTTTAACGTGTTTAATACGGTGATTAAAACCGCCTACTCTCAACTTAGAGCAAGCGGTCACAAAGCGTTAGCAAGAACTTGGATGAACACTGGTTCGATCACGACCATCGGCCTTCGCTTGGTAGAGTGCACTATCTGCCATCGCGACCCCCATTTCAGGTTCATCGCCGTGCTGAGGAATGTAAGAGACAAAGCCGATACTGACTGTCAATTGAGCAAAAGCTTCTGAACAGCAATGTTCGATGCCGAGGTCATGAATGCGTTCATGTATCCGCAGAGCGACTTTTTGAGCCCCTTCCGTCGTGGTATTTGGCAAGATGAAAGCGAACTCCTCACCACCATAACGAGCGACACAATCAGAAGAGCGACTGACCACCTGCTGGAATACCGATGCCACTTTAATTAGCGCCTCATCACCTTGTTGATGGCCGTAGCAGTCGTTATAGCGCTTAAAGAAGTCGATATCACATAGCATGATACACAGAGGTAGCTTCTCTCGAACATGATGGTACCAAAGCGTATCGAGTTGCTCGTCAAATCGGCGTCGGTTTGCGACTTGAGTTAGGCTGTCTAAGAAACTGAGTTTCTCCAACTCCAAGTTGGCTTCTTCCAGTTTCTGCTCCGCAAGATAACGTTCAGAAATATCGCGAGCCATGATCAGCACACCATTGGTACCAGAAGCTCTATCTTTAAAGGGTGACTTCACCACATCAAACCATGTGTAATAACCGTCGGTACTGGTCACTTTGTCGATATAACGCACGGGGTGAGTTTGCTGTAAAGCCTGAAGATCACTGGCTTCTAGGCGGATGTAAATATCTTCAGGGATCACATCTTGTAGACGCTTTCCAATTAGGTCTGAAACATCTGGAATCCCTAAAGCATTCACAAACGGCTTATTACACGCTTGATACACCATGTTTTCATTGAAGATACCGATCGAATCTGGACTGGCGTCCAAAATGGTCTGAAGAATGGTGTCACGTTGAGCCAGAGCCACTTCCGTATCTTTACGACGCTCCATTTCATCACGTAAGTTTTGCTGCATCTTATGCCATTCAGTTACATCATGGCTAATTGACAGCGTCCCTATCATTTCCCCAGTTTGAGACACTAGTGAATTCTGATTCACTTCTAGCAAACAACTGCGTCCTTGAGGATCCGTTGTCCAACGACGGTCACTTTTTCTAGCAGACATCGAACTGGATTTTGAAGTGCATGCTTCGTTTTCTCGACCTTGCCAAAATTGATCAAACGCGCGGTTAGTGGTCAGTACTTTACCTTTTTGATCTTGCAAACAAATCAATTCAGACAACGAGTCCAAGGCAGAACGAGCAATGTTTAGTTGGGCCAGTTCTTGTTGCTGATCTTTCTGGGTCATTTGATGACTTTGAGCATACAGAATCCATACTCTTTGCCTACGCAGTAAGCTCTTTCGACCAGATAACTCAACTTTGATGCTTTCACCATCGGATAAACGCCAGTCAAAAATTTGCTGGCGAAATTGTCGGCTTGAAAAGCTATCAAGCAATACGACAAGTTCATCTAAATTAAATGAAGCCGGATAAAGGAAACCAGAACCTAAAGGACGAATACCCAATAGTTGCATCGCGGGATGGTTGGATAACAGAAGCTGCCCATGGTTAGCATCAACCACAAGCACAGGATAAGGAGAATCAGTAACAACGTACTTTAAAGCGGTTTGAAAACGTAAATAAATTAATGTAACGGCAACGGCAAACACGAAAAAGAGCAGGACTACAAATTCGTAGTTGCCCCACCCATCCCATAACCAATCGAGTAACTGATCCATTTTTCCGACCTTTAATGCAAATCGGGAAAAATATACCAGTTATTAATCGATCAATCTGCCTTTAATTCTGGCTTACTATAGATGAAAGGGTCACCATTCAAACTGCCCTGAGCCCCCTCGCGATCCAAAGCTCTTCCTATCTCTGTCATCGCTAGCCAACGGTTTTCACACCACAACGGGGAGAGCAATGTTGGGCGACGTGCAGCCGAAGAGACACGATGATAAATCACCTCTTTAGGGGTCATACGGATCATTTCACTGGCAATCGCTACATACTCTTCCAATTCTGGAGCTTCTAGTTTTCCAGCACGCCATGCCTTTGCCATCGTGCTACCATCAACAATATGCAAGCCATGCAACTTGATGCCATCAGTGCCTACTTCAAGGACTTTACGCAGTGTTTCAATGTTATCGCTGCGTGTTTCTTTTGGTAAGCCAACAATAAGATGAGTACATACTTTGATGCCTAGCGCACGAGCGCGCTTGGTGATATCAGCATAGCATTCAAAATCGTGACCTCGGTTGATTCGCTTAAGTGTGTCGTTCTTGGCAGTTTGAAGGCCCAATTCCAACCAGATCTCATAACCTTGATTGACATAATCCGACAACAGATCCAATACGGCATCAGGAACACAATCTGGACGAGTGCCTACACACAACCCCACGATGTCAGCGGCCTTGAGAGCTTCTTCATACATATTTTTCAATACCTGCACTTCCGCGTATGTGCTGGTATAGGCTTGGAAGTAAGCAAGGTACTTTTTCGCACGATGGATCTCTCCCGCACGATCTTTCAATTGATCATGAATGCTTTTGATCTGGACTTCTTCATCCGCAAAGGACGCGACATTACAAAACGTGCAACCACCTCGACCAATGGTGCCGTCGCGGTTTGGGCAGCTAAAGCCACCATGTAAAGTCAGCTTATGGACTTTTTCGCCGTAACGACGCTGAAGGTCTTGACCTAGTGTGTTGACCAACTCATGTAACTGCATAGATTCTCACCAATCGTAAACCGTAATAAATCTCACTACGATCTATGTAAATAAATTACATCCCTGCAAGAAAAAACAAATAATTCTAGTCAATTCAAACAAGAGCATAATGGTTTGAAATCAATAAAACTGCATAAAACCAACCTAAAAGCTGCCATGTTGCGCAATTGTTAAACAAAAAGTGCATATTTAAACGAAAAAATTGGGTCACAAAAGCGACTTTTCATTGCATTACGAAGTCACAAAATTGTAGGATACTTACACAACCCCGCTGTTTTTGTGACTTTTATTACAATGACAACTGCGGGAATTGTCGGCGATACCCCGCTCCCACCGATATAAATCACTAGATAGTGATAATAAATAAAGGGATATCACCAAGGATTGTTTTTCTCGCAAAATTTTTCCTGCGAGATACGGAAAGGAATCAAAACTGACCAACCTAGGTCGGTTTCGAATCATAAATATAAAGGACAAGACGCACAGAGCGTACCTAAGACAGCCAAGATCTGTCTGGGATTCTTGCGTCGACATTGAACTGGAAGGATGTATCTATGGTAGATAGAGAGCAAAATTCACAGGGTCTGTACACTCCGGAGCTGGAGCATGACGCTTGTGGTATCGGTTTTGTTGCTCACCTTAAAAACCGTAAATCTCATGAAGTAGTGACTCAAGCACTAGATATGCTGGCTCGCATGGAACACCGTGGTGGTCAAGGCTGTGACCCATGTAGCGGTGATGGCGCAGGTATCTTGCTACAGAAACCTCATGAATTCCTATTAGAAGAAGCCGTTAAGCTAGGCATTAAACTGCCTTCGTTTGAAAAGTATGGTGTTGGTGTCGTTCTTTTCCCGAAAGACGAATACAAACGCGAACAATGCCGTGACATTCTAGAACGTAACGCACAGCGTCTAGATCTTGAAGTTATCGGCTACCGAGTACTGCCAACCGACAACTCAATGATCGGTGCAGACCCACTAAGTACAGAGCCTCAGTTTGAGCATGTGTTTATCTCTGGTGGCCCTGGCATCACACCTGAAGAGCTAGAGCGCAAACTGTACGTACTTCGTAACTACACTGTACGTGTTTGCCTAGAAAGCGTTTCGAACATTGGTGACGACTTCTACATTAACTCAATGTCTTACAAGACATTGGTGTACAAAGGTCAGTTAACAACCGAGCAAGTACCTCAGTACTTCCTTGATCTGCAAAACCCGACCATGGTGACCGCACTGGCACTGGTACACTCTCGTTTCTCTACCAACACCTTCCCGAAATGGCGTCTTGCACAGCCTTTCCGTTACATTGCCCACAACGGTGAAATCAATACAGTTCGCGGTAACTTGAACTGGATGAAAGCCCGTGAAGCCATTCTAGAATCAGACCTGTTTACTCAGGCTGAAATCGACATGCTTCTTCCAATCTGTCAGGAAGGCAGCTCGGATTCATCTAACTTTGACATGGCACTTGAGCTCCTAGTTCTTTCTGGTCGCAGCCTGCCACACGCATTGATGATGATGATCCCGGAAGCATGGCAAGAAAACAAAAACATGGATCCTAAACGTCGCGCGTTCTATCAGTACCACGCGAACATCATGGAACCATGGGATGGTCCTGCTTCAGTATGTTTTACTGATGGTGTTCAAGTTGGTGCGACACTAGACCGTAACGGTTTGCGCCCTTCTCGCTACACAGTGACCAAAGACAACTTCCTAGTGATGGCATCTGAATCTGGTGTTGTGGATATTGAACCAGAGAACGTAGAGTTCCGCGGTCGTCTGCAACCAGGTCGTATCTTCGTTGCAGACCTAGAGCAAGGTCGCATCATCTCTGATGAAGAAGTGAAAGACACCATCGCAACGGCGCAGCCTTACGAGAAGTGGGTAGAAGAAAACCTACTGAGCTTGAAGAAGCTGCCAGATGCGAGCAACCAGTTCAGCCAACCTTCTCCAGAACGTTTGCTACACCGTCAACAAGCTTTCGGTGTGAGCACTGAAGAAGTGAACGAAATCATCGTTCCAATGTCGAATGACGCGAAAGAGCCATTATCAGCAATGGGTGCCGACTGGCCTCTTGCGGTTCTATCTCATCAGTCTCAACATCTTTCAAACTACTTCAAGCAGCTGTTTGCACAGGTAACCAACCCACCGATCGACCCGATCCGTGAGCGTATGGTTATGTCGCTGAACACTTACTTGGGTAAAGACCAAAACCTTCTGACTGAAACACCACTTCACTGTCAGAAAGTAGAATTGGAATCACCTGTTCTGGCTAACTCTGAGCTTGAAAAACTGCGTGCGATCGATAACGAGCACCTTCAAGCGAAGACGCTGGATATCGTGTTCCAAGCCAATGAAGATCAAGGCAAGCTTGAGCGTGCACTAAAACGTATCTGCCAATACGCAGAAGACGCGGTTATCGATGGTTACTCAATCATCCTACTAACTGACCGTGCAGTGAACTCAAACCACGCGGCGATCCCAGCAATGCTGGCAGTTGGCGCAGTGCACCACCACTTGATCCGTAAAGGTCTACGTGCGAAGTGTGACATCGTGGTTGAAACCGGTGACGCGCGTGAAACGCACCACTTTGCAACACTACTTGGTTACGGTGCGAATGCGGTTAACCCATACCTAGTGATTGAAACCATTATTGAGCTTCAACGTACGAAGAAGTTGGATCCAGAAGCGAACCCGCGCGATCTGTTCAACAACTACCGTAAAGCGATCAATGGCGGTCTTCTGAAGATCTTCTCGAAGATGGGTATCTCGACGCTACAGTCGTACCACGGTGCACAAATCTTCGAAGCGTTGGGCATCCACAAATCAGTGGTCGACAAATACTTCACAGGTACAGTTTCTCGTATCCAAGGTCTCACCCTTGATGATATCGCCAAAGAAGTGCTGATCCGTCATCGTATCGGTTACCCACAACGCGAAATCCCAATTCAAATGCTGGATGTTGGTGGTGTTTACCAATGGAAACAGCGTGGTGAGAAGCACCTATTCAACCCAGAGACTATTTCTCTACTGCAAGAGTCTACACGCAACAAGAACTACGATCAGTTCAAGCAGTACGCGACAGCAGTAGATAAGCAAGGTGACAACGCGGTAACCCTGCGTAGCCAACTTGAGTTTATTAAGAATCCAGCAGGCTCTATCTCTATCGACGAAGTCGAGCCAATTGAAAGCATCGTGAAACGCTTCGCGACGGGTGCAATGTCATTCGGTTCTATTTCTTACGAAGCACACTCCACACTGGCTGTTGCGATGAACCGTCTTGGCGCGAAATCGAACTCTGGTGAAGGTGGTGAAGACCCAATGCGTTTCGAGCGTAAAGAAAACGGCGATTGGGAACGCTCTGCAATCAAGCAGGTGGCTTCTGGTCGTTTCGGCGTAACCTCTTACTACCTAACTAACGCTGAAGAGCTGCAAATCAAAATGGCTCAAGGTGCGAAACCAGGTGAAGGTGGTCAGCTACCAGGCGATAAAGTAGACGACTGGATCGGTGCAACACGTCACTCGACTCCGGGCGTTGGCCTTATCTCGCCACCACCACACCACGATATCTACTCAATCGAAGATTTGGCTCAGCTGATCTACGACTTGAAGAACGCGAACCGTGCGGGCCGTGTAAACGTGAAGCTGGTATCAGAAGCCGGTGTAGGTACGATCGCTTCTGGTGTAGCAAAAGCGAAAGCGGACGTTGTACTAATCGCAGGTTTCGACGGCGGTACTGGTGCCTCACCAATGTCTTCAATCCGTCATACCGGTCTTCCTTGGGAACTTGGTTTGGCAGAAACGCACCAAACGCTACTGAAGAACGGCCTACGTAACCGTATCGTGGTTCAAGCAGATGGTCAGATGAAGACACCTCGTGACCTTGCAGTGGCAACACTACTTGGTGCAGAAGAATGGGGCGTGGCAACCGCAGCCTTGGTGGTTGAAGGTTGTATCATGATGCGTAAGTGTCATAAGAATACCTGTCCTGTTGGTATCGCGACTCAAAACAAGACACTTCGCGAGCGCTTTGATGGTCGCGTTGAAGACGTCGTAACCTTCTTCCAATACATGGCACAAGGTCTGCGTGAAATCATGGCTGAACTTGGCTTCCGCACTATCGATGAGATGGTCGGTCAAGGTCAGAAGCTGAAGATTCGCCAAGACGTTTCTCACTGGAAATACAAGAACCTAGATCTGTCTCCTGTTCTTCACGTTGAGCAACCACGTGAAGCTGATGGTGTATTCAACCAAGCTCAGCAGAACCACAACCTAGAAGAAGTACTAGACCGCAAGCTAATTCAAGCAGCGATTCCTGCACTCGAGAAAGGCGAAGCGGTGAATGCCGAGTTCCCTATCGTCAACACAGACCGCTCTGCAGGTACCATGCTGTCGAACGAAATCTCGAAAGTGTACAAAGATGCCGGTCTACCTCAACCAATGAACGTGAAGTTCAAAGGTTCTGCGGGTCAGTCATTCGGTGCATTCCTCGCTAAGGGCGTGAAGTTCGAAGTGGAAGGCGACGCGAACGACTACTGGGGTAAAGGCTTATCTGGAGGTACGTTAGTACTTTACCCAGATGCGAAATCAAGCATTGTCGCGGAAGACAACATCGTGGTTGGTAACGTGTGTTTCTACGGTGCAACTTCGGGTGAGTCTTTCATCCGCGGTATGGCTGGTGAACGTTTCTGTGTTCGTAACTCAGGTGCGAAAGTCGTAGTAGAAGGCGTCGGTGACCACGGTTGTGAATACATGACTGGCGGTGCAGCCATCATCCTCGGTTCAACAGGTCGTAACTTTGCCGCAGGTATGAGTGGTGGCGTGGCTTATGTGTGGGATAAATCAGACGACTTTGAGTCAAAACTGAACCCAGAGCTAGTAGACCTAGATCCAATCGAGCAAGAAGACAGAGATCTATTACTCGACATGCTAACTAAGCATGTTCAATTCACAGGAAGTGAAGTCGCTCAGTCTTTCCTAGACAACTTTGAAGCAAGCCTAGCCTCTATGGTTAAGGTAATGCCGCGTGATTACAAAGCGGTTCTTCAAAAGCGTAAAGCTGAAGCACAGTCTCAAGGAAACGAAACTCAAGTGGAGGCCGTATAATGGGTAAGCCTACTGGATTTTTAGAGCATGGTCGTGAACTACCACAAAAGATCGATCCAGCTGAACGCATCAAGAACAACAAAGAGTTCGTTCTGAACGAGGAGTTTGGTGACAAGATCAATACTCAAGCTTCTCGTTGTATGGACTGTGGTGTGCCGTTTTGTCATAACGGCTGCCCTATCGGTAACATCATTCCAGAGTTTAACGATGCGGTTTATCGTGATAGCTGGGAAGAAGCATGGAACATTCTAAGCTCAACCAATAACTTCCCAGAATTTACTGGTCGTGTTTGTCCTGCTCCATGTGAAAGTGCTTGTGTTCTTGGCATCAACCAAGACCCAATTACTATCTGTAATATCGAGAAAACCATCGTAGAAACAGCGTATCGTGAAGGATACGCCAAACCAAAAATACCGCGTTCTCGCACTGGTAAAACAGTCGCGATCATTGGTTCGGGTCCTGCTGGCCTTGCGGCTGCTGAGCAGCTAAACAGCGCTGGTCATACTGTGACGGTATTCGAACGAGACGAGAAAGTGGGTGGCCTACTACGTTTTGGTATCCCTGATTTCAAGCTGGGCATGGATGTCATTGATCGTAAGATCAACCTGATGGCAGAAGCGGGTATTGAATTCAAAGTAAACCAACATATCGGTGTCGACGTAAACGCTCAACAGCTTCGTCAAGAATACGATGTTGTGCTTCTTACTGGTGGCTCAACCGTTCCACGTGATCTTCCAGTTCCTGGGCGCGAGCTAAATGGTGTTTACTTTGCCATGCAGTTCCTTGGTCAAAACAACCGTCGTGCAAATAACATGGACCTAAAAACGGAAGAAATTCACGCAAAAGGTAAACATGTGGTTGTCATCGGTGGTGGTGATACAGGTTCTGACTGTGTAGGTACATCAAACCGTCACGGTGCAGCAAGCATTACTCAGGTTGAGATCATGCCGATTCCGCCAGAAAAACGCCCAGCAAACATGCCGTGGCCACAGTATCCAATGATCATGCGTACATCGACTTCCCATGAAGAAGGCGTTGATCGTCACTGGAATATCCTAACCAAAGAGTTCATCGGCAATGAGCAAGGTGAAGTGACTGGTCTGCGTATTGCCGATATTGTTTGGGAAGAAGCGAAGCCAGGCGAGCGTCCAAACTTTAAAGAGGCCGAAGGCAGTGAGCGTGTGATCCCATGTGATATGGCATTCCTTGCTATGGGCTTCCTGCATCCGGAACCAACTGGTGTTCTTGCTCAACTGGACATAGCACTAGATGATCGCGGTAACGTAGCAACCCAAGGTTTTGCTACTAACCAAGAAGGCGTATTTGCTGCTGGTGATATGCGTACAGGCCAATCTCTGGTTGTTCGTTGTATCAATGAAGGCCGTGAATCAGCTCGTGCCATCGATGATTATTTGATGGGTGGCACAAACCTAGAAGCGAAAGCAGATTCATTAATGCTTTCAGCTTAAAGGGAGTGCTCTCGCTTCCTCTTTTTAAGTCATAAATCCAGCCATCAGTAGTATCGATGGCTGGTGATAAGAAAAGAAAACAGTTCCTTCCAATCTTTTTATTTTGACCAGCATTTTGTGCTGGTCTTTTTTATGCCTCACAGAATCAAATGTTACTTTTTTGTAACAATCAAATTCCTATCTAGCTGAATTTATTGAAATATTTTAGCCAATTAAATGGTAAATCGCATATTCACGTGATGATTCACTAATAACTTGACCTTTTTTACAATAAGCTATAGGTTGTGAAGTCGATGAAAATAAAACAACCATTTTTTGTTAAGATAATTGACGATTTTTATTGAATAAATATACATAAAACCATAAAAGTGACGCATAGTTAGTCATCATTATCAACTTGAGCAGTGTTGATATATCTGTCGGACGACAGATAAGCAAAGGGAGAATTGCAATGGCTCTTTATGATCCAAGTCTTGAGAAAGACAACTGTGGATTTGGCTTAATCGCTCACATGGAAGGGGAGCAAAGTCACAAGCTGGTTCGAACAGCAATTTCTGCACTTGACCGCATGACCCACCGTGGTGGTATCGCCGCTGACGGCAAAACTGGTGATGGTTGTGGTCTTTTACTACAAAAACCCGATTCCTACTTACGCCTGATCGCTGAAGAAAACGGCTTTAATCTAGGCAAACAATATGCCGTGGGCATGATTTTTTTCAATCAAGACCCTGTTAAAGCTCAACAAGCAAAAGACATCGTAAACAAAGAACTCGCCCAAGAAACTTTAACGATTGCAGGTTGGCGCGACGTCCCAACCAATTCAGAGGTTCTCGGCCCAATTGCTGCCGACTCACTTCCGAATATTCAGCAAGTCTTTATTTCTGCACCGGCAGGCTGGCGCGAGCGTGATATTGAACGCCGCCTTTACATTGCACGCCGTCGTATCGAGAAACAAATCACTGAAGATCCAGATTTCTACATCTGTAGCTTGTCGACACAAGTTCTGGTGTACAAAGGCTTGTGCATGCCTGCGGACTTACCGCGCTTCTACCTTGATCTTGCTGATCTACGCATGGAATCCGCTATCTGCCTGTTCCACCAGCGTTTTTCTACCAATACTCAACCGCGTTGGCCACTGGCTCAGCCATTCCGCTATCTTGCACATAACGGTGAGATCAACACCATCGAAGGGAATCGCCAATGGGCTAGAGCACGAGCTTATAAGTTCTCTTCCCCACTGCTGCCCGATTTACAAACGGCCGCACCTTTTGTCAACGAGACAGGCTCAGACTCTTCCAGCCTAGATAATATGTTGGATCTGTTCCTTTCTGGCGGGATGGATATCTTCCGTGCAATGCGCATGCTTGTGCCACCAGCATGGCAAAACCACCCAGACATGGACCCAGACCTGCGTGCTTTTTATGATTTCAACTCAAAGCATATGGAGCCATGGGATGGCCCTGCAGGGATCGTACTATCAGATGGTCGTTACGCAGCATGTAACCTAGACCGCAACGGTCTACGTCCTGCGCGCTACGTGATTACTAAAGACAAATTCATTACCTTGGCTTCTGAAGTGGGGATTTGGAATTACGCACCAGATGAAGTCGCCGAAAAAGGCCGAGTTGGTCCGGGTGAGCTATTAGTTGTCGACACACGCAAAGGCAAGTTGTGGCAATCAAGTGAAATCGATAATGACCTGAAATCTCGCCATCCTTATCGTGAATGGATGGATAATAACGTTCGCAAACTGACGCCATTTTCTCAGCTACCTGAAGATCAAGTCGGTGAACGCAGCTTTGATGAAGACGTACTTAGGACTTATCAAAAGCAATTCGCCATGAGCAATGAAGAAGTCGATCAAGTACTTCGAGTGCTCGGCGATATGGGCCAAGAAGCGGTTGGCTCTATGGGTGATGACACCCCGATGGCCGTCCTTTCTTCCAAAGAGCGTTTGGTAACGGATTATTTCCGTCAGAAGTTTGCTCAGGTAACTAACCCGCCAATCGATCCACTGCGTGAAAAGCACGTGATGTCACTGGCAACCAGTATTGGTCAGGAGATGAACGTCTTCTGTGAAACCGATGGCCACGCATACCGAGTCACCTTCGATTCGCCAGTATTACTTTATTCAGACATGCAACAATTACTCGAGCTTGGTGACGATCATTACCGTAATACCATTCTCGATATCAACTACGATCCACAGCAGAAAGATCTAAAGCAAGCCATCAATGAATTGTGTGATCAAGCCGAACACGTTGTCCGTGAAGGCACCGTTTTGGTTGTGCTTTCCGATCGAGCTTTAGTCAAAGGCAAACTGCCTATCCCTGCGGCTATGGCCGTCGGTGCGATACAAACTCGCTTGATTGATGCAAATTTGCGTTGTGACGCCAATATTGTGGTTGAAACTGCCACAGCGCGCGACCCGCATCAATTTGCTGTCTTGCTTGGCTTTGGTGCAACGGCCGTTTATCCATATCTAGCCTATGAGGCGTTGGGTAAACTGATTGACGATGGTGCGCTTGATAAAGACTATCGCGATGTGATGCAAAACTACCAATACGGCATCAATAAAGGTCTGTACAAGATCATGTCGAAGATGGGGATTTCCACCATTGCATCGTACCGTTGTTCACAACTATTTGAAGCGGTTGGTTTAAGCCAAGAATTAGTCGATTTGTGTTTTAAAGGCGTGACGACTCGTATTGAAGGGGCAAGCTTCGAAGACTTCCAACAAGACTTGTATAACCTGTCTCGCAAAGCGTGGGCGAAGCGCAAAGCCATCGACCATGGTGGACTATTAAAATATGTCCATGATGGTGAATATCATGCCTACAACCCTGACGTAGTAAGCACACTGCAAACAGCTGTGAAATCGGGAGAAAGCAACGATTACCAGAGCTTTGCTAAGCAGGTGAACCAACGCCCTGTTGCTATGCTTCGTGACCTTATGTCACTGAAGAAATCAGATTCACCGCTACCTTTAGAGCAAATTGAGCCTAATACAGAACTCTTCAAACGCTTTGATTCTGCAGCGATGTCCATTGGCGCACTCAGCCCCGAAGCACACGAAGCACTAGCGATGGCGATGAACCGTCTCGGCGGCCACTCAAACTCGGGTGAAGGTGGTGAAGATCCACGCCGCTTCGGCACAGAGCGTAACTCACGCATCAAGCAAATCGCATCGGGACGATTTGGTGTCACGCCTCACTACCTCACCAATGCAGACGTACTGCAAATCAAGGTGGCACAAGGTGCGAAGCCGGGTGAAGGTGGCCAGTTACCGGGACACAAAGTCACCGCAGAAATCGCAAAACTGCGTTATTCGGTACAGGGGGTAACTCTGATCTCCCCTCCTCCGCACCACGATATTTATTCGATTGAAGATTTGGCCCAGCTGATCTTCGACCTAAAGCAGGTCAATCCAAATGCGCTAGTTTCAGTGAAATTAGTATCTGAACCAGGCGTCGGCACCATCGCAACAGGTGTAGCGAAAGCTTACGCAGATCTCATTACCATTTCGGGTTACGACGGCGGTACCGCAGCAAGCCCTTTAACTTCAGTGAAATACGCAGGTAGCCCTTGGGAGTTAGGATTAGCAGAGACACAACAAGCACTGGTTGCTAATGGTCTGCGCCACAAGATCCGACTACAAGTAGATGGTGGTCTAAAAACTGGTCTAGACGTGGTGAAAGCGGCGATTCTCGGTGCAGAAAGCTTCGGTTTTGGTACTGCGCCAATGGTAGCAATGGGTTGTAAGTTCCTACGTATTTGTCACCTCAACAACTGTGCCACAGGGGTTGCAACTCAAGACGAGACACTACGTAAAGAGTACTTCAAAGGCCTGCCGGAAATGGTGATGAACTACTTCATCGGTCTGGCGGACGAAGTGCGCGGATTGCTCGCTGAACTTGGTGTTGAAAAACTGACTGACTTGATTGGTCGCACGGATTTGTTGGAAACCGTTGAAGGTCTGACAGCGAAACAAACTAAGCTAGATCTGTCAAATATCCTTGAGGCGCCAGTCTCTCCAGAAGGACACCCTCTTTACTGGACACAGCCAAATACACCATTTGATAAAGCAGAGCTAAACAACAAGATCATTGAAGACGCGCTGCAAGCGGTTGAGAAACGTCAATCTGCCAGCTTCTTCTACAACGTGATCAACACCGACCGTTCTGTGGGTGCTCGCCTATCTGGTGAAATCGCTCAGCGTTACGGCAACCAAGGCATGGCGGCAACGCCAATCAAACTGCACTTGGATGGCACTGCTGGTCAGTCATTTGGCGTTTGGAACGCAGGTGGCGTAGAGCTTTACCTGACTGGGGATGCCAACGACTACGTAGGTAAAGGCATGGCTGGCGGTAAGGTGGTGATCAAACCTCACCTTGGCACTGCATTTAAGTGTAATGAGGCGACCATCATTGGTAACACCTGCCTGTACGGCGCAACCGGCGGTAAACTGTTTGCGGCAGGTAAAGCAGGTGAGCGTTTCGGCGTACGTAACTCAGGTACGATTGCCGTCATTGAAGGCGCTGGCGATAACGCTTGTGAGTACATGACCGGCGGTATTGTTGCCATTCTTGGCGCGACAGGCGTGAACTTTGGCGCAGGCATGACTGGCGGTTTTGCTTACGTATTAGATGAGAACCAAGACTTCCAAGGTCGCGTGAACAACGAATCGGTTGAAGCGATTTCTCTGTCGGATCTCTACATCCATCAAGAGCACTTACGTGGTCTGATTGCCGAACATCTTGAAGAAACCGGCTCTAGCCACGCAGAAGATATCTTGGCGAACTTTGATGAATGGATTCCAAAGTTCTACTTGGTGAAACCACAAGCGGCGGACTTACGCACGCTACTTGGTCACCAGAGTCGCAGTGCCGCAGAACTGCGCGTTCAAGCCCAGTAATCATGGAGGATGTTTGAATCATGAGTCAGAACGTTTATCAATTTATCGATGTTCAACGCGTAGATCCTGCGAAGAAGCCTATCAAAGTTCGTAAGATCGAGTTCGTTGAAATATATGAACCATTTACCAAACAACAAGCGACTGCGCAGGCGGATCGCTGCTTGGATTGTGGTAACCCATATTGTGAATGGAAGTGCCCTGTCCACAACTACATCCCGCAATGGCTAAAGTTAGCCAATGAAGGTCGTATCCTTGAAGCCGTTGAACTGTCGCACCAAACCAACAGCCTACCTGAAGTTTGTGGTCGAGTGTGTCCGCAAGATCGTCTGTGTGAGGGCTCTTGTACTCTCAATGAGGACTTTGGCGCTGTCACCATAGGTAACGTTGAAAAATACATTACCGACAAAGCCTTCGAAATGGGCTGGAAGCCTGACATGTCCAAGGTGGAGTGGACCGATAAAAGGGTTGCCATCATTGGTGCAGGACCAGCAGGCTTGGCTGCCGCTGATATCCTAGTCCGCAATGGCGTGAAACCTGTCGTATTTGACCGCTATCCTGAAATTGGAGGTCTACTGACCTTCGGTATCCCTTCATTCAAGCTTGAAAAAGGCGTGATGGAAAATCGTCGTCGCGTCTTCACCGAGATGGGCGTTGAGTTCCAGATGAATGTGGAAGTAGGCAAAGATGTACAAATGCAAGAGCTGCTTAATGAGTACGATGCTGTCTTTTTGGGTGTTGGTACTTACAAGTACATGCGAGCGGGACTAGAAAATGAGGGTGCGCCGGGCGTTTACGATGCTCTGCCATTCTTGATTTCAAATACGTACAAGGTCATGGGCTTGGAGCACGACAAACCATTTATCGACATGGCAAAGCAACGCGTAGTGGTACTCGGTGGTGGTGATACCGCGATGGACTGTGTTCGTACCTCTATCCGCCAAGGCGCGTCAAACGTTGTATGTGCTTACCGTCGTGATGAAGCCAATATGCCTGGTTCTCGCCGCGAGGTGAAAAACGCCAAGGAAGAAGGTGTGAAGTTCATGTTCAACCTTCAGCCTTTAGGAATTGAAGTCGATGCGTCAGGTAAGGTCTCAGGGGTCAAAGTGGTGAAAACCGCCCTTGGTGAGCCTGATGACGCAGGTCGCCGACGCCCAGAACCAGTAGAAGGCAGCGAGCACGTTCTACCAGCAGACGTCGTTATCATGGCGTTTGGTTTCCAGCCACACAAAATGGACTGGCTAGCTCCGTTTGATGTCGAGTTGGACCAATGGGGCCGTATCAAAGCTCCTGCGAAACAAGAGTTCCAATTCCAGACCAGCAACAAAAAGATCTTCGCTGGTGGCGATGCGGTACGAGGCTCAGATCTGGTCGTGACCGCGATTGATGAAGGTCGAAAAGCCGCAGAAGGTATTCTCGATTACCTTGAAGTTTAATCACTGTTAACGTCTCAAAAAGGATCCTACTATTGGATCCTTTTTTCTTTTATTACATATAATTAAATTCCTAAGATAAGGGATAGAACCAATGAAAAAAGCCGCTCTCCTTTCCATTACTTTGCTCGGCTTAACCGCTTGTAGCCAAGGAGTCACAACCATGACGGATCGTTCTCAATCACCTTGTGGTGACAAACCCAACTGCGTCTCCACCCAAGACACGCGTGAAGAATACAACCTAACACCATTCACCCTAACCGAATCCACGAACATCGATGCAATTGAGCAAGTGGCGCTTAAACTGCCAGGCGCGAAGACAGCCGTTAAAGAAGGCAATTACCTACGTATCGAATGCACATCTAAAATCATGCGCTTTGTGGACGATTTAGAGCTTAAGATCGAAGGCGACCAGCTTATTGTTCGTTCTGAATCTCGCGTTGGCTATTCAGACTTTGGCGTGAACCGTAAGCGTGCCGAACAATTACGTTCACTGTTGGCGAATGCTGAGTTAATCAAATAACGACCACATATTGGTGCAGAGTGATATACTCTCGCCAACTTAAATTTTTATCGAAAGAGAGTGTTATGAAAGTTGGTATCATCGGTGCGATGGAACAAGAAGTCACCATCCTGAAAGAAGCTATGACAAACTGCCAAACAGTGAGCAAAGCAGGTTGTACGTTTTTCTCTGGTCAGATTAACGACGTTGATGTGGTACTGCTTCAATCTGGCATCGGTAAAGTAGCGGCAGCAGTAGGTACAACTATTCTGCTAGACGAGTACCAACCAGATGTGGTTATCAACACTGGCTCTGCAGGTGGCTTCGATTCAAGCCTAAACCTAGGCGACGTTGTTATCTCAACAGAAGTTCGTCACCACGATGCAGACGTAACCGCGTTTGGCTACGAAATGGGTCAAATGGCAGGCCAACCAGCAGCATTCAAAGCGGATGAGAAGCTAATGGACCTTGCTGAAAAAGCACTGGCTCAAATGGAAAACACTCACGCAGTTCGCGGCCTGATCTGTACTGGTGATGCGTTTGTTTGCACGGCAGAACGCCAAGAGTTTATCCGTAAACACTTCCCTTCAGTTATCGCTGTAGAAATGGAAGCATCTGCTATCGCTCAAACTTGTCACCAATTCAACACACCGTTTGTTGTTGTTCGTGCTATCTCTGACGTAGCAGACAAAGAATCACCAATGAGCTTCGAAGAGTTCCTACCGCTAGCAGCGACAAGCTCTTCAGAAATGGTATGCAAAATGTTGGAACTGACTAAGTAAGTCCCCAGAATTTCATGGAAGAAATATTTCAACAGCTCAATGCCAATGGTGCGCTCCTCGTCATGTGGGGCGCATTACTATTCCACTTATTAATCCCCATTCCTCACGCAGCTCATCCTGTGACTTTGTGGCATAAATTCGCAGAACAACTAGCGAACAAAGTTAATAACAACCACAACTACTCACAAAGCATTCTCTCAGGCGGACTCGCATTGTTTCTTATGCTTGTACCCTGCTTGATATTACTGCTCGCGATGAAGCCCTTAGTTTGGCAAGCGCCCTTATTTGAGCTGGCATTACTGCTTATTGCTCTCGACTGGCGAAACAACGAGTCACTTGCTAAACAACTCGTCACCGCAATGTCGAATGAGAACAAAGTGCAGTGCCGAGCGTTACTCAAGCCTTACCTTAATCGAGATACCGAGAGCTTATCACTGCTTGGTATTGGTAAAGCAGGTGCAGAGACCATTATCATGGGTTACGGACGTAACGTTGTGTGTGTGTTGTTTTGGTATGGATTGACTGGTGGAATTGGCGCGTTCATGTATCGCCTAACGGCAGAGCTCGCTCGTGCTTGGTCCCCAAGTCGCCGTCAGTATTCACCTTTTGGTAAGCCTGCTATTCAGCTAACTGCTGCATTGGAGATTATTCCTTTACGCTTGTTTGCCGTGTTCATTAGCATGGGTAAAAACCTATCAAGTGTTTCGACTGCGATGCTTCAGCAAGCGAAGTCTTGGCCACTTCCGGGGCCAGCTTGGTTGTTGTGCTCAATTGGTAACAAACTTCAATTGTCACTTGGCGGCCCAGCGCTGTACCAAGGTCTACGAGCTGAACGAGCGAAAATTGGTGGTCGTATAGCACCATCTGCTATTCATTTAGCACAAATCCAAACCCTTATTGTATGGCGTATTTTTGCTTGGATCGTTATCCAAAGCCTGATTCTCGGACTCATTTATCAAGGACTATGATGAACAAACTTTGCTTTGCTCTTCCTCTTATCTTTTCTGCCGCTTCTTTTGCCAATGAACCAGCGCAACGCGTCATCAGCCTGGCACCACACTCAACAGAAATCGCCTATGCTGCAGGTCTTGGTGACAAGCTGATTGCCGCCAGTGAAATGAGTGACTACCCAGAGCAAGCTAAAGATTTAGAGAAAGTATCAAACTATCAAGGCATCAAGTTAGAGCGCATCATTGCCCTTCAACCCGATTTAGTTATCGCTTGGCCAGCAGGTAATCCAGCCAAAGAACTTGAAAAGCTCAAGCAGTTTGACATCCCTATCTACTACTCAACTACTGGAACGTTAGAAGACATCGCTACGAACATTGAGCAACTTAGCCAGTACAGCGAGAAGCCGGAAGTTGGGCAAAAAGCCGCCGCAGAATTCCGCGCGCAGCTAGAAGCATTAAAAGAAAAATACAATACCGAGGATAAAGTCAGTTACTTCTATCAATTAAGTGAGAAGCCGATCATCACCGTTGCGGGCAAGAACTGGCCAAGTGAAGTTTTCACCTTCTGCGGTGGCGAGAATATCTTTGCTAAAGGCAGTGCCCCTTACCCACAAGTCAGCATCGAGCAAGTGATTACTCGCCAACCCGAAGTCCTGTTTACCTCTCGCCATGCCATGAGTAATGATGGCATGTGGGCTGAATGGAAAAACGACATCCCTGCGTTAAAGAACAACCACGTTTGGTCACTCAATTCAGATTGGATCAACCGCCCAACCCCAAGAACCTTAAACGCGATCACAGAGGTGTGTGAACACTTTGAAACCGTTCGGCAAAAACGCTAACGTTTTCGTTGGAAATCCCGTACAATTTCCGTCCCATTTCTGTTCCCCCACAATTTGTTTAAAAGGTACCAAGTAACATGGACTCCATGCTGCTTTATATGATCGATTTATTCGGTACTGCTGTCTTTGCGGTTTCTGGCGTTTTACTCGCAGGCCGATTAAAGATGGATCCTTTCGGTGTGATCGTACTCGGTAGTGTGACAGCTATTGGTGGCGGCACTATTCGTGATATGGCGCTTGGCGCAACCCCGGTCTTCTGGATCACTGACACCACTTATCTTTGGGTAATTTTCATCACTTGTTTGCTCACGATGATTCTCATTCGTCGCCCTAAGCGCTTGCCTTGGTGGGTCTTACCTGTCTGTGATGCAATTGGTTTGGCGGTATTCGTCGGCATCGGTGTCGAAAAAGCGCTAGCCTACAACGCTTCTGGCATGGTAGCGGTGATCATGGGCGTTATCACTGGTTGCGGTGGCGGCATTATCCGTGATGTGCTGGCTCGCGAGGTACCCATGGTACTGCGAAGTGAAGTCTATGCGACCGCATGTATCATTGGCGGAATTTTCCATACAACTGCATTGAGCATGGGACACGACCATTCAGTCGCCCTACTCGCAGGTGTCATCTCAACGTTGATTATTCGCCTTGGTGCGATTCGCTGGCACTTGTCACTGCCAACCTTTGCTATCAATCGTTGATCGATGCGAATCAATTTACACAAAAGAGCTGACTGAAACGTCGGCTCTTTTTGTTTGTAAAATCACCTGTCGCTTCTCATCTCAAGCTTGGCTATATTAAGTCTATTATTCCCAACATTCATGGATAGACATGTTACTGGAAGGTATCGAAACACTGTTAGTGTTAAGCAAAGCGAAAACAATGAGTCGCACTGGGAGTTTGTTGTATATCAGCCAATCTGCGGTGAGTAAACGTATCGCTAACCTAGAGAAAAAGCTGGGAAAGAAGCTAGTAGAACCCTCGGGGAGAACCATTAAACTCACACCTGATGGCATGGCTTTGATCGAGAATATTGGTCCATCTTTTAACGAGTTACGTGGCCTTATCTATGAACAACAAGAGCTAGAGGACACATCATTAATCACCCTCGATAGCTCAAAGTCACTTATTGCGGGTTATCTTGGAAAAACTATTGGTGATTACCTCAAGCAAGATCAGTACTTAACCATAACCACCAACCACAGCCCTAGAATCGTTGAGCGAGTTCAATCTGGTAAAGCGACCATTGGGCTTTGCGCTGGTTTGCTTCCACCACATCATGGCTTGATGGCTTTCCACTTATGTGATGAACCTTTTTTCCTCGTTAGTGATCAACAACTGAATGAACTTCCGAAAAAAGTCATCACAAATGATTTAACTAACCCGTCCAATAGCTACCAACTGCCAGCATTAGAGAAAATCGGCATTATGCCGTTGATGGAAATGGACGCCTATACTGCTGCAGCCCAACTCGCACTGGGAGGAGCAGCACCTGCATTAATCCCACTATCAATCGTTAGGGCGTTAAAGATTCCTGACCATAACTGCTTTATGTTCGAACAACTGACATCTTTAATTCGACCGATTCATATCTGCGTTAGGCAAAACGTGTACCAGTCACCAAGAGTTAAAACAGTGATAGAAACCATTGGTGATGTTGTTGCCAAAGAAGTTTTGTCGCCATCAACATAGACATGGTAATGACTAAAGGTCGAATCCATTTTTGACCTTTGGTGACGACAACTTTGGCACCAAGTTGAGCACCAATAAAGCCACCTACCGCCATGGTCAGACCGATTTCCCACACAGGCAAACCAGCAAGAATAAAGAACAGCAGAGCCGCGATATTTGAGGTGAAGTTGAGAATCTTAGTACGAGCGGTCGCATCAACCAAAGAGAAGTGACCAAGTGCGACAAAGCAAAGCGCAAAGATAGAGCCAGTACCTGGGCCAAAAAAGCCATCGTAAAAGCCCACGCCGCCACCAACGCACAAAGCGAACATCGCTTCAGAAAGCTTCGGCTCCCCTTCCGCTGTTTTAGAGGTCGAGGAGAGCAAAAAGTAGAGAGAAATCGCAATCAGCAATACAGGGATAAGGCTAGTGAGTATACCTGCATCGATAAACTGCACAGCCTCTGCCCCAATAGCAGAGCCAATAAAGGTACATAGAATCGCTAGGCGCATCTCTTTAAGGCTAACAATACCATTACGCACAAAGTACCAACTAGCAGAGAAGCTTCCGAATGAGCTTTGGAGTTTGTTCGTCGCCAATGCCTGAGTTGGGCTAAGCCCCGCTGCTAGTAGAGCTGGCAATGTTAATAGACCACCACCACCAGCCATGGCATCAATAAATCCTGCTGCTGATGCGACAAAAAACAATGCAATTAACATCTCGAAAGTGATTTCCACTCGTGCGTCCTTGTAAATATTTGTAACCAGATGAGGCAACGATAGCATTGCCTTACAAACGCACAAAAGGAAACTCAAGACACCAACCTATTCCAGATTTTCATCAATAAGAGCACAGTTAGCAAAAGCAACTCAAAAACACGAATGAAAAAAATGAAGTTTAGAGTACCGTCGCAAAAACAATCCCAAACTTGAGAAGACGAACCGAAGCAAAGGTATAAAACTAGATGCTTAACATTGTTCTATATCATCATTCTTTAGAAACAACGAATGCAGGATGCAAACCAACTAATGAGTAGTTACCCACTAAAACACAGTAACAGTCGAAGTACAGATTCATTCAATAGCGCTTATCCTCTAAGTGAGAGAAAAAGAAGTGACAAAGAAGTCGTTATTTTTTCTTTAGATAGTTTCGATGTCATAGTTAAACATTACATCAAAGACAAAATAAGGCTAACTCGTTGGGAAAACATTAAATCAACGTTTGAAAACTCAGCTGGATATTTTGCTACAGGACAAGACCTAGTATTCATATCTACCCTAGCAAATTACTTGTACGGGAATAATAGTACGATAGTTGTCAAGAACTACTCTGGAGCACCGCATATTATAGTTACAGGCTCGCCAGCTATCAAAGTCAAGATAAAAGGAGTTGCTAAATTATTACCTACACCAACAGTTGCAAAATTTGCAGTTGGGCCTGAAGCGGCTCTTAAATCGATAAAAAGCGGTGGTGTTATCACGATAATCCTTTTGAGCTCATACAGAGTTGTTGATTACTTCTTAGGTGATAAGCAAACCCTTTCTAAGCTATTAGGAACTATAGCGAGCGATATTATTAAGGTTGGACTTTCATCAGCTGCTGCTGCCATATTTGTTAATTTTGCAGCTTCTGTTGCTGGTGTAACTGTGACTTTAAGTGCTGGACCTATTCTTGCAGCCATTGTAATAAGTAGCGCTGTTGGCCTTTATCTAAATAAGGAAGATCAGGATAAAGGCTTAACTCAAAAGCTAATTCGTTCTATTGACAGCTATATAGAGAGCATAAAGAGCGACATAGAAGAAGAACACAACGAAACTATCAGAAGAGCTCATTCAATGGTATTTTCTCAGAACATGAGCAAAGGACTACTGTGATGACGCATGGTAACTACGATAGAAAACAAGCATTATTCTACTTGATATTCTTAATCATATCATCAACCTCTCTATTTATATACTCACTAAAAGGCATAACTGGCTTCTATGACAATATAACCACTAAAAGTGAAATAACAACTTTTGATCAAGTCTATGTATATATGCTTGGAGCGAGCTTCATTCTTTTTGAATGCTTAAGAATACTTGTCATCTCAATTATATCAAATAACTTTGTAACTAAGAGCCAATTCAAAAAATCAAGTAAGATTTTTTTAGCACTCTCCATAACTACTTTTTTATCATTATACCCTGCAACTATCTTAGCTGATGTATTTGCTAAGTCTAATAACTATACATTTAGCAAAGACGAGTCGACTTACAATATTTTACTGGAAAAGAGAGCATACAAAATAAATAAACAAGTAGAGTTTATTTTATAACTACCACAGTTATAGAGCTCAGCATGTGGAGCACTGTTCTAATTATGAATTACTTCGTAATGTCGGACACATACTAAATTTCATTTTAAAAATTAAAGAGGGTCGCATGACTAAAATGGTTCTCCCTATAGCTTTATATTTATGCTTGACCATTGGTCTAGCAATAAGCCTAAGCATCTGGAATGAGTGGTTTTCTATCACTCAACAAATAGAACTCGATACTTATTTCATTCTCTCCGGTACCATAACTGCAACAGTAATATGTGTGCCAAACATTCTGACTATAAGCAAGGGCTTGAGTATTGCAGCGAAAGTAAACTTGCTCACCATTGCATTTATTCTTGTTACTTGCAGCGCTAATTTTGTTATTACAAATGGCAGTACTATTTCTTCATCTTTAGGGACGTTACTTTCAGTTATCAGTTTGATGCTATACAAAAGTCCTCTCTACCAAGCTTTCTTAGCGCACTTCAATTATCTCCATTTTAAGAAACCTTAAAGACAAAAAAGCCCGCTCAAATGAGCGGGCAATGAGGTTGTCATATAAGCCCTAATAAACGGGCTTACTGATTTTTATCTATTACGCTTCTAGGCTAGCTTTCACTTTTGCGTGTAGCTCTTGAACCGAAGTTACTGTGCTCTTCGCATCTGCCGTGTGTGCCATACAAGTTGCGAATGCCGCATTTAGCGTAGTCGTGTAGTTCACTTTCTCAGCCAGTGCACCGCGACGAAGAACTTTAGAGTCTTCAATCGCTTGACGGCCAGCTGCAGTGTTCACGATGTAGGTGTACTCGTTGTTCTTGATACGGTCAAGAATGTGAGGACGGCCTTCGTGTACCTTGTTTACTAGACGTGGGTTGATGCCCGCTTCGCCAAGAATCACTGCTGTACCGTGTGTTGCATCTAGCTGGTAACCAAGCTTAGATAGCTTAGATGCTAGGTCTACAACGCGTTCTTTGTCGCCTTCGCGAACAGAAAGAAGTGCACGGCCGCCTTCTGGGTAGATGTTGCCACAACCTAATTCCGCTTTAGAGTAAGCTTCTGCGAACGTTGCACCAACACCCATAACTTCACCAGTAGAGCGCATTTCTGGGCCTAATAGTGGGTCAACACCTGGGAACTTGTTGAATGGAAGTACCACTTCCTTCACTGAGTAGTACGGTGGGATGATTTCTTTGGTAAAGCCTTGAGACTCTAGCGATTGACCCGCCATTACACGTGCAGCAATCTTAGCGATTGGTGCACCAGTTGCTTTAGATACGAACGGTACCGTACGTGCTGCACGAGGGTTAACCTCGATTAGGTACACTTGGTTGTTCTTAACAGCAAACTGCGTGTTCATCAGACCACGAACACCCAACTCGAACGCCAGTTTTTCAACTTGCTCACGCATTACGTCTTGGATTTCTTGGCTTAGCGTGTATGCAGGAAGAGAACATGCTGAGTCACCTGAGTGAACACCCGCTTGTTCGATATGCTCCATGATACCGCCGATAACTACGCGCTCACCGTCACAGATAGCATCGATATCCACTTCAACCGCGTCATCTAAGAAGCTATCAAGAAGAACTGGAGATTCGTTCGATACGCTTACTGCTTCGTTGAAGTAGCGACGTAAGTCTTGCTCATCGTATACGATTTCCATCGCACGACCACCCAATACGTATGAAGGGCGTACAACCAATGGGAAGCCGATTTCGCGAGATTTCTCTACCGCTTGTTCCATTGTTGTTACTGTCGCGTTCTCTGGCTGTAGAAGACCTAGACGGTCAACAGCAACTTGGAAACGCTCACGGTCTTCTGCACGGTCGATTGCGTCAGGGCTAGTACCGATGATTGGCACGCCAGCCGCTTCAAGTGCGCGAGCCAGTTTCAGTGGTGTTTGACCACCGTACTGAACGATAACACCTTTTGGCTTCTCAACACGAGCGATTGCTAGTACGTCTTCTAGAGTTACTGGTTCGAAGTACAGACGGTCAGATGTGTCGTAATCCGTTGAAACAGTCTCAGGGTTACAGTTAACCATGATAGTTTCGTAGCCATCTTCACGTAGTGCTAGTGATGCGTGTACACAACAGTAGTCAAATTCAATACCTTGGCCGATACGGTTTGGACCGCCGCCTAGAATCATGATCTTATCTTTGTCTGTTGGGTTCGCTTCACACTCGTCATCGTAAGATGAGTACATGTAAGCCGTATCAGAAGAGAACTCAGCCGCACACGTATCTACACGCTTGTACACTGGGTGTATATCGTATTGGTCACGCAGACGACGGATTTCGCTTTCCGCTACACCTAGAATCTTAGATAGGCGCGCATCAGCAAAACCTTTACGCTTCAGCTTGTTTAGCTCGTCTTTGTTCAGACCCGCGAAGCCTTTTGCTTTTAGCTCTTGCTCAAGTTTAACGATGTCTTCGATTTGAACTAGGAACCAACGGTCGATTTGCGTTAGGTTGAATACGCCATCTACTGACATACCCGCACGGAATGCATCTGCGATGTACCAAATACGCTCTGCGCCAGCTTCTTTTAGTTCGTGACGAATTGTTGTTAGTGCGTCTGGCGCATCTAGGTCAACCATTTCGTCAAAGCCAGTCGCGCCAACTTCTAGGCCGCGAAGCGCTTTTTGTAGAGATTCTTGCTGGTTACGGCCGATAGCCATAACTTCACCAACAGACTTCATTTGCGTCGTTAGACGGTCGTTAGCACCTGCAAATTTCTCGAAGTTAAAACGAGGAATCTTAGTTACTACGTAGTCGATTGTTGGTTCGAATGATGCTGGTGTTGCGCCACCCGTGATGTCATTTTGCAGTTCATCTAATGTGTAACCCACAGCCAGTTTCGCTGCAATCTTAGCGATTGGGAAACCTGTCGCTTTAGACGCTAGTGCAGAAGAGCGAGATACACGTGGGTTCATCTCGATGATAACCATACGGCCATCTTTCGGGTTGATACCAAACTGTACATTAGAACCACCCGTTTCAACACCAATCTCACGCAGTACTGCTAGAGATGCGTTACGCATTAGCTGGTATTCTTTGTCTGTTAGTGTTTGCGCTGGTGCAACCGTGATTGAGTCACCCGTGTGGATACCCATTGGGTCGAAGTTTTCAATCGCACATACGATGATACAGTTGTCCGCTTTGTCACGAACCACTTCCATCTCGTACTCTTTCCAACCGATAAGTGACTCATCGATTAGAAGCTCGTTAGTTGGAGAAAGGTCCAGACCACGACGACAGATTTCTTCAAATTCTTCTTTGTTGTAAGCGATACCACCGCCTGTACCACCCATAGTGAATGATGGACGGATGATACATGGGAAGCCAACCATATCTAGAACGCCGTAAGCTTCTTCCATGGTTTTAGCCGTATCCGCACGTGGACACTCAAGGCCGATAGACTTCATCGCTTTATCGAAACGAGAACGGTCTTCTGCTTTATCAATAGCGTCAGCCGTTGCACCAATCATCTCAACGCCGAATTCTTCAAGAACGCCATGCTTCTCTAGGTCTAGAGCACAGTTCAATGCTGTTTGACCGCCCATTGTAGGTAGAACTGCATCTGGCTTTTCTTTCGCGATGATGTTGCGAACCACTTCCCACTGGATTGGCTCGATATAAGTTGCATCCGCCATGTCTGGATCAGTCATGATGGTTGCAGGGTTAGAGTTCACAAGGATAACTCGGTAACCCTCTTCACGCAGTGCTTTACACGCTTGTGCGCCAGAGTAGTCAAACTCACATGCCTGACCGATAACAATCGGACCAGCACCAAGAATAAGAATACTTTGAATGTCAGTACGTTTTGGCATTATCTACTACTCCGAATTAAGCGCTGTGTTTTTTGATTAGTTCGATAAAGTGGTCAAATAGCGGTGCCGCGTCGTGTGGACCTGGGCTCGCTTCTGGGTGACCTTGGAAGCTAAATGCTGGCTTGTCTGTACGGTGAATACCTTGTAGAGAACCATCAAATAGCGATACGTGAGTAGCACGTAGATTTTCTGGCAACGTTGCTTCATCTGCTGCAAAACCGTGGTTTTGAGAAGTGATCATCACAACATTACGTTCCAAATCTTTTACTGGGTGGTTTGCACCGTGGTGACCAAACTTCATTTTCACTGTTTGTGCACCCGATGCTAACGCAAGGATTTGGTGGCCTAGACAGATACCAAAGATTGGCAGACCTTTCTCTAGGAAAGTTTTTGTTGCTTCAATCGCGTAAGTACATGGTTCTGGGTCACCAGGGCCGTTTGATAGGAAGACACCATCTGGGTTTAGAGCCAGAACTTCTTCTGCTGACGTTTCAGCAGGAACAACCGTTAGGCGGCAGCCTCGGTCAACCAACATGCGCAAGATGTTGCGTTTTGCGCCGAAGTCGTAGGCAACAACGTGATATGGCAATTCGCTGTCGTCTTTCGCTTCAGGAAGTCCACCTTCAAGCGTCCACGAACCTTGTTTCCATTGATACGCTTCTTTTGTTGTAACCTCTTTCGCAAGATCCATACCTTTCAAGCCAGGGAATTCTTTTGCTTTTGCTAATGCCAAAGCTTCATCTAGGTTGTTACCTGCAACGATACAACCGTTTTGCGCACCTTTCTCACGTAGGATACGAGTTAGCTTACGAGTATCGATGTCTGCAATGCCGACGATATTTTGCGACTTGAGGTAATCAGAAAGGGATTGTTCATTACGGAAGTTAGAAGCGATAAGAGGAAGATCGCGAATCACAAGGCCTTGTGCGTGGATTGAAGAAGATTCTTCGTCTTCGGAATTGGTTCCGGTATTGCCAATGTGAGGATAAGTGAGAGTAACGATTTGTTGAGAATAGGAAGGATCAGTGAGAATTTCTTGGTACCCCGTCATCGAGGTATTAAAAACAACTTCACCAACGGAAATACCATCTGCTCCAATGGAAACACCGCGGAACACTGTCCCATCTTCTAGGACTAACAGTGCTAATTTACCCAAGACAACCTCCAGAATAAAAATGCATAAAAAATAAATTAAGCTGCAAATTTGCCTTCCTTTACCTTGAAAACTTACATAAACAGGTATTTTTGACAAATTGGCGGTATTCTAATGACGGACTTCAAAACTGTCAACACACATTGAAAAATAAATTATCACTTTCTAGCGAGTAAGGGCATTTAAACAGAAAAAGCCCTAAAATTGTAAGTTTTATCGTTATTCATTCCCGACAGTTGGCCTTTTTTGTAAATTTTACAAATTTGAACTTATTGCAGATCACAAAATTTTGTGAGTTTTTTGCGCAAACGTTCATTACACAAAAACAACCCATGCTTTTGAGCAACTCAAGCACTTTTCACAACAAGACGCCCAAAAACACACCATAACTCAAGATGAAATCGCAGATGATACGACTCAATTTCTTTACATACTTTCCTCTAAATACAAAAAAGCCGGCTTACGCCGGCGAATAATTATGTATTTAAAGCTCGTTCAAGCCGAGCACATCGGTCATGGTATAGAAGCCTGATGGCTTCGAATGCAGCCAAACGGCGGCTTTTACCGCGCCATTAGCAAAGGTCATACGATCTGTTGCCTTATGAGTAATCTCAACACGCTCGCCGATATCAGCAAACATAGCAGTATGCTCGCCGACAATGTCACCGGCACGGATAGTGGCAAAGCCAATTTCATCTTTAGTACGTTCACCGGTAATGCCTTCGCGTGCGTACACAGCGACATCACTCAGTTTGTTACCCATCGCTCCAGCTATCGCTTCCCCCATGCCAATCGCGGTGCCAGATGGCGCATCCACTTTATGGCGGTGATGCGCTTCTACGATTTCAACATCACAGTAGTCACCCATAACTTTCGCTGCTTTCTCAAGAAGCTTGAAGACAAGATTCACGCCAACAGAGTAGTTTGGAGCCATGACAACTGGCACCTGCTTAGCTGCCTCGTCAATCAGCTCACGTTCTTCTTCGCTAAAGCCCGTCGTTCCAATAACAATGCACTTACCATGTTGCTTACATAGCTCTAGATTCGCCAGTGTGCTCACTGGAGCAGTAAAATCGATAACAACATCAAAGTTGTCGACTTCTTTTGCTAAATCATCCGTCAAAAAGACATCAAACTTACCTTCACCACACAGTTCACCCACATCAACGCCAACAAGTGAAGACTCTGGACGCTCTGAACCAGCCGTTACAGCGGCTTCTGAGTTGAAGTGTGAAGCTTTTACTAAGTTGCGACCCATACGGCCAGCAGCTCCTGCGATTGCAATACGAACCATTGCGCTTTCTCTCCTTCTCTGGATAACGAGGTTTGCACTCGTTCTCTTTCGTTTCGCGGTATCTTTTTAAACTAACAATATCCCGTGTTAACCACAAGACAGTTAGATGCAGGTTAGGAAAACTCTTTCACTACACGCTCTAGAATCGGTACATTAGCTTCTGGGAAAGCGTAGTTAGGTAACGCAATAATATCGACCCAACGCCCTTCTTGCCCTTCACGTCCATAAGGCTGATTGTTGAATTGAGAAACGGTCATGAAATCAAACTTTAAAGATTTATCTGGGTAGTCGTATTCCAAATGCTCAAATAAGGCTTGTTCTGTGACTGTGATACCAACCTCTTCTTCAAGTTCACGAATCATCGCTTGCTCGACTGTTTCATTTTGCTCAACTTTGCCACCAGGAAACTCCCAAAATCCACCTTTGTGTTTATCGTCCGGACGTTTAGTGATGAAGATTTGCGACCTGTCTTGATTGAAGATAATCGCCGCAACAATGTGAATTCTTTTCATTAGATTCATTCCTAGATCTGTCGATACAAAAAGAGCCGCCTAAGCGACTCTTTCTTAATATCTTCTGACTGTATTAGTCAATTTTACCGTGGCACTGTTTGTATTTTTTACCGCTGCCACATGGACAAGGCTCATTACGGCCCACTTTACGTTCGTCACGAACCATTGGTTGGCTAGAGCCTTCCTCTGCTTCTTCACCTTCTGTCAGTGGGTTTTGAGCTGCCGCGTGTTGAGCTTGAGCACGACGAGCCGCTTCCTCAGCTTGAGCACGACGTTGCTCTTCCATGCGTTCTACTTCTTCTTGCTGTTGAACACGCACGCGTGACAATACTGTAATTACGTCTGTTTTCAGCGCTTCTAGTAGACCTTCAAACAATTCAAACGACTCACGCTTGTATTCTTGTTTCGGGTTCTTCTGTGCGTAACCGCGAAGGTGAATACCTTGGCGTAAGTGATCCATCGCCGCTAGGTGTTCTTTCCATAGCGTATCTAGCGTTTGAAGCATGACCGACTTTTCGAAGTTGCGTAGCACTTGTGCACCAACCACTTCTTCTTTTTGCTTGTAAACTTCTACTGCTAGGTTAACGATCTTCTCACGTAATGCTTCTTCGTAAAGCTTGTCATCTTGCTCAAGCCACTCTTTGATAGGAGTATCTAGATCGAAGTCCGCTTTCAAACGCTCTTGCAGGCCTTCAACATCCCACATGTCTTCTAGAGATTGTGGCGGAATGTACTCGTCGATGATCGCTGTGATTACGTCTTCACGGTTTTGTTCGATCATATCGCTAATGTCGTCAACACTCATTAGCTCGTCACGCAATTCGTAAACCACTTTACGTTGATCGTTCGCAACGTCATCGTATTCAAGAAGCTGTTTACGGATATCGAAGTTACGACCTTCTACTTTACGCTGTGCTTTTTCGATTGAACGAGACAGCATCTTCGATTCGATCGCTTCGCCTTCTTCCATACCACTTTGGATAAGGCTCGCCATACGGTCTGAAGTAAAGATACGAAGTAGTGAGTCTTCCATTGATAGGTAGAAACGAGAAGAACCCGCATCACCTTGACGACCAGAACGACCACGTAGCTGGTTATCGATACGACGAGATTCGTGACGTTCCGTACCAATGATGTGCAGACCACCCGCATCTAATACTTGATCGTGAACCTGTTTCCACTCTGCTTTAATCGCATCAATTTGTTCTTTGGTTGGATCTTGTAGCGTTTCAACTTTTGCCTGCCAGCTACCACCCAATACGATATCGGTACCACGACCTGCCATGTTGGTTGCGATTGTTACCGCACCTGGCGTACCCGCTTCCGCAACAATCTCAGCTTCGCGTTCGTGGAATTTTGCGTTCAATACGTTGTGTTTGATCTTCGCTTTCTTAAGTGCATTAGAAAGAAGTTCTGATTTCTCGATAGAAACCGTACCTACTAGAGATGGTTGACCTTTTTCTACACGCTCTTTGATGTCTTCGATGATTGCAGCAAATTTTTCTGCTTCAGTACGGTAGACCACATCTGGCATATCATTACGGATCATTGGTTTGTTGGTTGGAATAACCACCGTTTCAAGACCGTAAATAGATTGGAATTCGAACGCTTCTGTATCTGCTGTACCTGTCATACCCGACAGTTTTTCGTATAGACGGAAGTAGTTCTGGAAAGTAATAGAAGCCAGCGTTTGGTTTTCGTTTTGAATCTTAACGCCTTCTTTCGCTTCAACCGCTTGGTGAAGACCTTCAGACCAACGACGACCTGGCATTGTACGGCCAGTGTGTTCATCAACGATAACCACTTCACCGTCATCGTTTACAATGTAGTCTACGTTCAGTTCAAACAATACGTGCGCACGAAGTGCCGCATTTACGTGGTGCAATAAACTAATGTTGGTTGGAGAGTAAAGCGTGTCACCCTCTTCCATCAAACCGTTCTTAACCATCAGCTCTTCAACGAACTCTTGGCCCGTTTCGGTTAAGTGAACTTGTTTAGACTTCTCATCCACAGTGTAGTGGCCGTCACCGCGGTACTCTTCAGAATCTTCTTTATCTTGTTTCTGAAGCTGTGGGATAAGCAAGTTGATGCGAGTGTATAGATCCGAGCTGTCTTCTGCTGGACCAGAAATGATCAAAGGAGTACGAGCTTCATCGATTAGGATTGAATCCACCTCATCGACAACAGCGAAGAAGCGTTCACGTTGAACACGGTCTTCATTGCGGAAAGCCATGTTGTCACGAAGGTAGTCAAACCCAAACTCGTTGTTTGTGCCGTAAAGGATATCGGCTTCGTAAGCTTCTTTCTTAGCTTGAGGAGGCATGTTTGGCACGTTGATGCCAACAGTCATACCAAGGAACTCGAATAGTGGACGGTTTGTTTCCGCGTCACGTGTTGCTAGGTAATCGTTCACCGTTACAACATGGACACCTTTACCAGGAAGTGCGTTTAGGTAAGCAGGAAGAGTCGCCGTTAAAGTTTTACCTTCACCAGTACGCATTTCAGCAATTTGGCCACCGTTAAGGACCATACCACCAATAAGCTGCACGTCGAAGTGGCGCATACCGTAAACACGCTTAGATGCTTCACGAACCGTAGCAAATGCTTCTGGAAGTAGCTTATCAAGAGTTTCGCCTTGCTCTAGGCGCTCACGGAACTCAACAGTCTTTGCTTTTAGCTCTTCATCAGACAGTGCTTCGAACGTTGGTTCGTAGTTATTGATCTCTTTTACAATTTTTCTAAGGCGGCGCAGTGTTCGGTCGTTGCGACTGCCAATAACTTTTGTCAGTAGCTTAGCTATCATTTTTCGTGAATCTCTCTTTTATCAGACCGTTCCCGATCTACTCGTAATGCCTTCAGTCTCTGCAAGTTTAGAACTAAGAATACTGAGATAAATCATTTATCAAAGATATTGAGTTCAAACGTCCATATTTCAAGGCTTAATTTTGAATCAATGTGGCTTAGTGTAAGGATTTTTCATCGATACAACCATAAATAGACGTATTTGTTTGAAGCACTCGTAAGTTTTTAACCAAACTGATGACGGATTCGCCAGTATTACACATACATATCGCTGCTCAATCGGCATTATCAAAACAATCCGTCTCGCCATGCTATATCAAAAATTTATGGGCGAGCTGAAGATAAAGGCCATAATGTAAACTATACCTAAGCAGAAAGCTGCTCTAGAATACCCATATCTCAACAAAATTAGATTTTACCTATGCGTGATCATCGCCCTACCTCAACAGACGATCTTATTGCCGAATCCCAGTTCAAAAAGATACAAGAACATGCGGGAGACATCCTGCAACTTAATCAGGCGCTGCAAGAGATCCTACCTAAGGGTACGGCAGATCATTGCCGAGTGGCTAACGTACGTAACGGTCATTTGCTCATTGATGTGGCCTGCGCTTCACTAAAGATGAAGATCGATTACGATCGTTTAATGATCCTAAATAAGCTTCGAACTCAAGGCTATGCAAAGCTGATGAGTGTGGAAGTTCGAATCAACCCATCACTATACCGGAATCGTTTCGGGCACGATGACAGACCAAAGCGTCCACCTCTTACTGAAGCTGCAGCAAATTCATTAATGATCATCGCAGATATGGCGCCACCAAAGATTCAAGAGCGTTTGAAACGTCTTGCGGAAATGGCAGAAAAGAAGAAAGACAAGTGATAGGTAGAGCGAAGAAAGAACAGTGACCTCACTGTTCAAAACTCAGATAGTAAAAAACCAGGCGGCGGGCCTGGTTTTTTTAATCTATTTTGCGTCAGCGTTGATTACGCAAGCACCATGTTTGGTTCTGCAAATGCAACTGGTGAACCGACTTCTTCTTCGAATGTTGTCCATTCCCATGCTTCTTGATCAGCAAGAACAGCACGCAGAAGTTGGTTATTCAGGCCGTGACCTGATTTATAAGCGCGGAATTCACCAATAATTGCATGACCACACATGTAAAGGTCACCAATGGCATCCAACACTTTGTGAGTCACAAACTCGTTTTCAAAACGAAGACCTTCTTCATTAAGAATACGGTAGTCATCCAAAACAATCGCATTATCAAAGCTACCACCTAGAACAAGGTTCTGAGATTGCAGGTATTCGATGTCACGCATAAAACCAAACGTACGTGCACGAGAAATTTCGCGAACGAAACCTTGAGAAGAGAAATCAAACATAAGGCGCTGCTCGTCTGATTCAATCGCAGGGTGGTTGAAGTCAATCTCGAAGTCCATACGGAAGCCGTTAAATGGCACAAATTCTGCCCACTTATCGCCATCTTCAAAACGAACTGGTTTTTTAATACGAATAAAGCGCTTAGGTACATTTTGCATCTCGATACCTGCTTGTTGTAGCAAGTATACGAATGGGCTTGCACTGCCATCCATAATAGGGATTTCAGGTGCGTCAACTTCAACTACGATGTTGTCAATACCCATACCAGCAAGTGCCGCATTCAAGTGTTCAACAGTTGAAATACGAATACCTTCGTCGTTCACTAATGCAGTACAAAGCATAGTGTCACGTACAGATGCCGGGTCAGCTGGAAAATCTACAGGTGGATTTACATCGGTACGACGGTAAATGATACCTGTGTTTGCAGCAGCTGGGCGCAGAGTAAGTGTGACTTTACGACCAGAATGGAGACCCACACCAGTTGTTTTCACTATTTCTTTCAGAGTACGTTGTCTGATCATCTGCTTGCCTCTCTAAAATATGCTACAAAACACGGCCGTCTGTAACGTCGACCGTGAATGCTACCATAATTTTGAGCTATGTCAAATTTACGGGTTAAAGATTAATCAGCCTGACGACGCAAAAATGCCGGAATATCTAAGTAACCACTTTCTTTCTCTTGCTTCGGTGCCGCCGAACTTTGGCTTGCAGAAGAAGCTGGAGAAGAAACGGTATTTGTCGGCTGAGGAGTTACCTGTGGCTTCTCTTGCACTGGTGAAGTCTGCAAAGTTTGTGCCGGTTTCTCTTCAGCTTGCGGTGCCGCAGTTTGCTGCTGTAGTTGAGCTTGAGGAGCTGCCTGAGTCGGAGCCACTTTAGCTTTGCCACCCGCAACTAGCGTGATATCTGGTTTCTTCTCATTACCAATACCTGTTGCAACAACAGTTACGCGGATTTCGTCCGTCATATCAGGGTCTAGAGATGTACCGATAACCACTGTTGCATTGTCAGAAGCAAATGCTTTCACTGTGTTACCTACGGTCTCAAACTCGTCAAGACGCATGTCCAAACCAGCCGTAATGTTAACAAGAACACCACGAGCACCCGCTAGATCGATATCTTCTAGAAGTGGGCTAGAAATTGCCATCTCTGCCGCTTCTTCAGCACGGTCTTCGCCTTTCGCGATGCCGCTACCCATCATTGCGTGACCCATTTCCGACATCACAGTACGTACGTCTGCAAAGTCGACGTTGATCATGCCAGGACGAGTGATTAGCTCTGCGATACCTTGAACAGCGTTTTTAAGAACGTCGTTCGCACTCGCAAATGCTTCAAGTAGCGTAACACCACGACCAAGTACTTTAAGTAGCTTTTCGTTTGGAATCGTAATCAAAGAATCAACATGCTTAGAAAGCTCATCGATACCTTGCTCTGCAAATGCCAAACGCTTTTTGCCTTCAAAGCTGAACGGTTTTGTTACTACCGCAACAGTCAGAATGCCAAGCTCTTTAGCGACTTCTGCGATAACAGGAGCTGCACCAGTACCTGTACCACCACCCATACCTGCTGCGATAAACACCATATCGGCACCAGTTAGGGAATCTTTAAGTCTATCTCTGTCTTCGAGAGCTGCCTCACGGCCAACCTGTGGATTCGCACCTGCCCCCAGACCTTTAGTGATATCACCACCGATCTGAATAACATTGCCAACGCTTGTCTTACGAAGTGCTTGCGCATCAGTGTTGACGCTGATGAATTCCACACCTTCGATGGATTCACGCACCATGTGTTCAACAGCGTTACCACCGCCGCCACCAACTCCAACGACCTTGATTACTGCATCGTCAGACATTTCCATCATCGGTTCAAACATGTGTTGTCTCCGTTTATCCTGCAACTCAGGTTAAAACTCTTTTTGTATCCAATTACGCAATTTACCGAAGAAGCCAGTAACAGATGAGCGCTTAGGTTCATTATAATCGCTATCGTCGCTAGACTGCATGTCTCTCGCGTAATGAAGTAATCCAACTGCCGTAGAATGGTACGGCTCTTTTACATAGTCAGTTAATCCGCTGACTTCGAGCGGTTTGCCGACCCTTACTTGGTTGCGGAATACGCGTTCCGCACATTCTACCACTCCTTCGATTTGCGCAGCACCGCCGGTGAGAACTACACCCGCAGCAAGATGGTGTTTAATGCCTTCTTCGCGCAATTTCGCTTGTACAGAGTCGATAGTTTGGTTAACTAATCCCATCAGCTCAGAGTAGCGTGGTTCAATGACTTCTGACAAAGTCTGACGTTGCAGACTACGTGAAGGTCGACCACCTACGCTTGGGACGTTAACCGTGTCATCCTTACTGACCAGTTCACTCAAGGCGCAGCCATATTTGACTTTGATTTCTTCAGCATCGCTCACTGGCGTACCAAAAGCAAAAGCAATATCGCTAGTTACCGCATTTCCTGCGTAAGAAAATACTTCTGTGTGACGCAACGCACCACCGGTCCAGATAGAAACATCCATCGTGCCGGCACCGATATCCACCACACAAACCCCAAGCTCTCTTTCGTCCTCGGTAATTACTGCATTACTCGCAGCAAGCCCAGAAAACACAAGTTGCTCTACTTTAAGACCACAACGTTCTACAGCCTTAATAATATTGCGTGCCATATCATTATGGCATGAGATCAAATGGACGCTTACTTCCATTCTCACTCCAGATAAACCAAGTGGGTTTTTGATGCCCTCTTGGTAGTCGATGGTGAACTCTTGTGGAATCACATGAAGGATTCGTTGTTCATCACCGATTTTAATCGATTTGGCTGTATGGATAGCACGATCCATATCTTCTTGAGACACTTCTTCATCAGAAATCGTGCCCATGCCTTTTTCAATTCGGCTTGCGATATGTTTACCAGACAACGAAATGAATACTCGGCTGATTTGGCATTCCGCCATTAGCTCAGCTTGATCAATTGCGCGTTGTACTGATTTTACAACCGACTCCAAATCATTCACGCCGCCTTTATCCATGCCACGTGAGGGGCTGCTACCAGCACCAATAATATTTATTTGGCCATCAGGTAGAATCTCGCCCACTAGAGCTGATACGGTTGCAGTGCCTATATCCAGACCAACAATAATGTTGTCATCAGCGGCCTTAGTCATCTGTACTCTCTTGTTCTAACTCATGTTCAGGAAACCAACCAACCGCGGCTCCCGTATCGTATCGAAGATCGATATAACTGATTCTTTGAGTGTCACTGCCAAGCTTGTTATAAAGCGAGAAAAAGCGCTCTATTCGCTCATCCAGAGACTCTTTACCAAGCTCTAGTCGAATACCGTTATCAAGGATGATTTGCCAAGCTCGTCGCTCATTTAAAACCAGAGACGATATAGCCAAACCCAATTGTTGGAACTTAGGTCGGAGTTCGCGGTAGGTTTGCAAGACTTCCGGCCCAGTTGCATTGGGTCCATATAACTTAACTTTCTCTTCCTTTAGCAGGCCGACATCGCCTTCAAATACCAAACCGTTGTTATCTAACAGCTCGATGCCATTCCAGATGGCGACAGGGCGATGTTCTGTCAAAAATACTTTTACCGTGTCTGGCCATTGCTTGCGGATCGCGGCATGCGCGACCCAAGGTAAGGCTTCAACACTTTGCTGCAACACATCGATGTCTTGCGACATAAACGTGCCGATATGATCAATCTTGCTAAACGCTGCTTGAACATCGTCTGCGGTGACGTACTCCAGTTTTCCTTGAAGCACGATTTTGGAGAGAGGTAACCTTTGGTCATCCCACATCCAACTGATCGCTGAGTACAAAACAGAACTGATTAAGGTCACGACGACAACGAAAAATAGCACACCCAAGATTTTCTCTTGGCGACCACGGTTAGTCTCCGTGTTAAGTCGCTCTTCATTCAGTGCAATATTCAACAACGTCTTTGTTTCCTGACTTTTGTCTTGTACTTTTCACCGTGTGAGTACACATCGGCAAAAGTATTGACTTTAACCTTGGGATTATACTGAGCTCTTGTAAACTATCAAACACTGATAGCGATAAATCACAACGATCTTGACGCAAAATCGAGATCTATGTCTTTCTCTGTGCTTTGCGTCAATTTTCGTGATTACCCGAGCATATTATTTATGTTCAACTCAAGCGTTGCCAATTGCTTAGCGACTTTACCAACATCACCGGCACCTTGAGTTAAGATCAGGTCGCCGTCTTGTATAACGTTAGCTAAAACTGACGGTAATTGCTCTATTTCAGGCACAAAAATTGGATCTACCTTCCCACGACTACGAATCGTTCGGCATAAAGCACGACCATCAGCGCCAGCGATCGGTTTTTCACCCGCCGCATAGACATCGAGCATGATCAGTACATCAACTTGCTCCAGCACGTTAGCAAAATCATCGTAAAGGTCACGAGTTCGACTGTAACGATGTGGCTGGAAGATCATAACAAGACGCTTGTCTTGCCAACCGGCGCGCGCTGCATTGATCGTTACATCCACTTCTGTTGGGTGGTGACCGTAGTCATCAACAAGCATTGCATGGCCGTTGCCAGTATCAAACTCGCCTAAATGATCAAAACGACGACCTGTACCTTGAGTACCAGCCATTGCTTTTAAGATTGCTTCATCACTGATGTCGTCTTCTGTTGCTACGGCAATCGCGGCTGACGCATTGAGTGCATTGTGGCGACCTGGGATATTTAGTGTGATATCCAGATTCGCACGCCCTTCACGAACCACGGTGAACTTGCCTTGCTGGCCTTCTTGGTGGTAGTTCTCGATACGTACATCGGCATCTTCAGAAAAACCGTAAGTGATCACTTGGCGGCTAATACGTGGAATCAGCTCGCGAATCACAGGATCATCTATACACACGATCGCTTGACCGTAAAACGGTAAATTATGAAGGAAGTCGATGAAGGTTTGCTTCAAAGTTTCAAAATCGCCGCCGTACGTATCCATATGGTCTGCTTCGATGTTCGTGACGATGCTCACCATAGGTTGTAGATGCAGAAATGACGCATCACTCTCGTCCGCTTCTGCAATCAAAATTCGGCTAGAACCTAGACGCGCGTTAGTGCCAGCACTCTTAACTAGACCACCGTTAACAAACGTTGGATCTAAACCTGCTTCAGAATAGATTTGTGTCACTAACGCAGTCGTCGTCGTTTTACCGTGCGTGCCTGCAACGGCAATACCATGACGGAATCGCATTAGCTCGGCAAGCATCTCTGCACGGCGTACAATTGGAATACGTAATTCGCGAGCCGCGATGACTTCTGGGTTTTCTTCGTTGATCGCTGTTGAAACCACAACCACACTGGCTTTTTCCACATTGCTGGCTTGGTGACCGATAAACACGGTTGCACCTTTTGATACTAAACGCTCCGTCACTGGGTTCTCTGATAAATCAGAACCCGTGATTTGGTAGCCTTCGTTCAACAGCACTTCTGCAATGCCGCTCATGCCCGCACCACCAATACCGATGAAGTGGATGGATTTCACGCGGCGCATCTCTGGCACCATTGCGCGAATCTGAGCTAAGTCTTGTGTATGTTGGATTGTCATCAATTCTATTCTCAATAATTCGTTAACGCTTTTCGGTCAAAGCGACAATGGCTTGTGCGACTGTTTTATCCGCATCTAACTTTGCTGCACTGCGTGCTTGCTCAGCCATTGTAAGTAAAGCTTGTCGATCCAATTGTTGGATCTGTTGAGTCAATGACTCAACGGTTAAATCTGGTTGTTCAATCATCTTAGCCGCACCGCAATCCACCAAGTGGTCTGCATTCAATGCTTGCTGGCGGTCTTTATGCATAAACGGCACAAAAATGGCACCAACACCGGCCGCTGAAACTTCAGAAACAGTGAGTGCACCTGAACGACAAACCAAAAGGTCAGCCCATGCATAAGCATTTGCTACATCGTCGATGAATTCGGTTACTTCTGCATTCACAACACCATTGGCTTGGTACGCTGTATTCACTTCTTCAGCAGCACCTTTACCCGCTTGATGACGAATACAGTAATCTTCGCCCAATTTAGCCATCACTTCTGGCAGAGTTTGGTTAAGAATTCGTGCGCCTTGGCTTCCTCCCATCACCAAAATCCGAATCGGACCTTGTCGCTCTTGCATCCGCTCAGTTGGCGCTTCCAATTGAGTCACGTCTTCACGAACTGGGTTGCCAACGACTTCTGCTTTTGGAAAAGCACCAGGAAAGGCTTGAAATACCTTTTTGGCAATTTTCGACAGCCATTGGTTAGTTAAACCCGCGACAGCATTTTGTTCATGCAGGACAACAGGAATACCACTCATCCAAGCAGCAATACCACCAGGACCACTCACGTAACCACCCATACCAAGCACGGCATCTGGCTGCCAGCGTTTCATGTGAGCACGAGCCTGCTTGATGGCATTAATAATCTGAAATGGTGCCACAAGAAGACGCTTAACGCCTTGACCTCGTAGACCTTTTACTTTGATAAAGTCGATTTCAATGCCATGTTTCGGCACTAAATCCGCCTCCATTCTATCCGCAGTACCTAACCAGCGGATCTCCCAGCCTTGCTCCTGCAGTTGTTTTGCAACCGCTAAACCTGGGAACACGTGACCGCCAGTACCACCAGCCATCACCATCAAACGTTTATTTTTCTTCATCAATTTGTTTTTCTAGTTCTTTCTGGCCGTGCTTCAAACGGCATTCATGATCGATACGCAGCAATATAGACACCGCTACAGACATAATGATTAAACTCGAACCACCATAACTGATCAGCGGCAGAGTAAGACCTTTGGTTGGAACGATACCGGCCGCTGCGCCAACATTAACCAGCGTTTGGAAAGCAAACCAAATACCAATACCAAATGCGAGGTAACCGCCAAACATTTCGCCTTCTTCAAAAGCACGTTTGCCGATATAAACTGCTTTTAGCACCAAACTGAAAATCAGCATTAGCACTAACACGACGCCAACAAAACCCAGCTCTTCAGCCAGTACCGCAAACACGAAGTCGGTGTGCGCTTCTGGAAGATATTCCAGTTTTTGAATCGAGTTGCCTAAGCCTTGCCCAAACCATTCACCACGACCAAACGCCATGAGAGATTGAGTCAACTGATAGCCGCTACCAAATGGGTCTTCCCAAGGGTCGAGAAACGAGGTAACACGACGAATACGGTATGGCTCGACCAAAATCAAGCCAACCACGGCAGCAATACCAGCAATCATGAGCGCTAAAAACTGAGTCAGCTTGGCTCCAGCAATGAACAGCATGCCAAACAGTGTCACCAGCATTACAACCACGGTACCTAGATCGGGCTGCCCTAGAAGCAACACGGCGAAGAAGGCAAACACCATGATGGGCTTCATGAAACCGCCAAAGAAGGTTTGGCGAACTTCGTCTTGCTTACGCACCAGATAACCGGACATGAAGACAAATAGCGAGAGCTTCGCGACTTCGGCCGGTTGCAAGTTAAACAGTCCCAGCGGGATCCAACGCGATGCACCGTTTACCGACTTACCAGCCAATAATACGATGATGAGTAAACCAAACGAGATCCACAATAAGTAATGGCTTCGCTTAAACCATTGTTCTAGTGGGATTTGAAGAATGACGGCAGACACACCAATCGCCAGCACCAAGAAAGTGGCATGACGGAACATAAAGTGAAATGGCTGATCCGTCAGACGTGAGCTTATTGGAAATGATGCTGATGTCACCATCACCAAACCGGTTAACATCAAACCCAGTGCAATCCATACGAGTTGACGGTCAAAGAGCGCCTCTGGAGCAGGATGCTTAAGCCAAGTGCCAATGCTGCGTTTAACGTTACCTAAACCCACGAAGTGTGTGACCTTTAATTATGCATATTTCTCAGCAAGAGCCGCAAATGCGTCACCCCTTGCCATAAAGTTGTCGAATTGATCAAAGCTAGCACATGCCGGAGATAGCATCACCATATCGCCCGTATTTAACTGCGAAGATATCTGTTGAATCACATCTTCCATGGTGTCGAAACGAGTTGCGGATTCATGCAGTGGCATAAAATCATCGCCATCTTTGCCAAAGCAGCAAAGCTGCAAGTTAAGCGTCGCTAAGATCGGCTTTAATGGTGTGAAATCTGCGCCTTTACCAACACCACCAACCAACAAATACAATTTACCCATTGATTCTAAGCCAGAAAGCGCAGCCATAGTGCTCGCAATATTAGTTGCTTTGGAGTCATTCACCCATTTTACACCATGATTATCCGCAACCACTTGGCATCGATGTGTCAAACCAGTGTAAGTTTTCAGTGCATTCAAGGATTTGTGATAATCCACATCCGCCGCTTTAAGCAGAGCAAGTACGACGAGAGCGTTAGCCAGATTGTGCTTACCAACCAACTTCAATTCATCACTGGCAATCACGCGCTGACCATGATCAAGCAGCCAAGTACGGTTACCGTCAACGTCAAGGCCGTATGCTTGTTCATCACTACCAAACGTCACCAACGGTATTTCAGTCTCAGGGAAGGTTTCTCGATCATTACGGTTAACCACTGCCAGTTCTGCGTTATTAAAAATGCGCAGCTTAGCTTGTCGGTAGTCCGCCATGCCGTCATAACGATCCATGTGGTCTTCCGAAAGGTTTAGAAACGCAGCCGCTTTAAGCTTCAAGCTTGATGTGGTTTCTAGTTGGAAGCTAGATAGTTCAAGTACATACAAATCTGCGTCTTGCTCTAGCAAATCGAGAGCAGGAACCCCGATATTGCCACCAACACCGACCGTTAACCCGGCAGCTTTTGCTAACACGCCTGTTAGGTCTGTTACCGTGCTTTTACCATTAGAACCGGTAATCGCAATAACAGGTTTATCGACTGCCCACGCGAAGAGCTCGATATCACCAACAACTGGCTTTCCTTTCGCAAGAACCGATTGTATTTCTGGTGTCGCTAAGGCGATGCCTGGGTTAGTCACGACTAAGTCAGCTTCTGCAAGCCATTCGGTATTCCAGCCACCGCTGTGGAGTTCTACCTGCTCTGACAAACGCTCAGCCCCCGGAGGGTTAGTGCGCGTATCAATGACTTTGATCGTCAGTTGCGGTTGAGTTTTTGTGAGGTGTTTAACGACAGAGAGCCCGGTAATACCGAGCCCTACGACGACGACCTTATGTATGTTTTGCCAACGTTCCATATTTGATCACGCAATTTGTCTTGTTCTTGGAAAGTGCGATTAACGCACTTTCAGAGTCGCTAGACCAATCAGAACAAGAACCATAGAAATAATCCAGAAGCGCACGATTACGCGAGGCTCTGGCCAACCTTTTAATTCGTAGTGATGGTGAATCGGTGCCATACGGAAAATACGCTGACCACGTAGTTTATAAGAACCTACCTGTAGAATTACCGATAGCGTTTCCATTACAAACACACCACCCATGATCACCAGTACCAACTCTTGACGAACCAGTACAGCGATAGTACCAAGCGCGCCACCTAGAGCAAGTGAACCAACATCGCCCATGAATACTTGTGCTGGGTAAGTGTTGAACCACAAGAAACCAAGGCCCGCACCAACGATTGCAGTACAAACGACAACCAGCTCAGAAGCGTGTGGGAGGTATGGAATATGAAGGTATTCAGAGAAGTTAATGTTACCTGTTGCCCAAGCAATCACAGCAAAGCCAGCCGCAACCAGAACCGTTGGCATGATAGCCAAGCCGTCTAGGCCATCGGTTAGGTTTACCGCATTACTAGTACCCACAATAACGAAGTAAGTGAGGATAATGTACATCAAGCCAAGTTGCGGCATGATGTCTTTAAAGAATGGCACAACAAGTTGAGTAGCTGCGGTATCTTTGCCGTAAGCGTACAACGCAAACGCCACGACAAATGCAATCAGCGACTGCCAAAAGTACTTCCAACGAGCAATCAGGCCGTCGGTATTCTTACGAACGACTTTACGATAGTCATCAACAAAACCAATCGCCCCATAACCAAGCAGTACCGTCAGCACTGCCCACACGTATGGGTTCGATAAATCAGTCCATAAAAGAATAGTGATTGAAATAGCAGCCAAAATCATGATCCCCCCCATTGTAGGGGTACCACGCTTGCTAAAGTGAGACTCTGGACCTTCGTTACGGACAACCTGACCAATTTGTAGCATCTGTAGACGCTTGATCATGATAGGCCCCATCCATAAAGACAGACCTAAAGCAGTAAGTACACTAAGGATTGCTCGAAACGACAGGTATTCAAACAATCGGAAAAAAGACAAGTATGGCTGTAGCAGCTCGGCAAGCCAAATAATCATTAATAATACTCCTTCAAAGCAGCAGCGACTTCAAACATACGAGCACCGTTCGCTCCTTTCACCAACATTGTATGGTGTTGAGGTGCGGTTTGGTCTAGATGCTGCTTGATGTAGTCAATCATCTCTGGATGTGTCTCGAAATGGATGCCATCACAAAGTTCACTAATGACCTTCGTGTCTGCACCATACGTGAGAACGTGTTCAAATTTTTGTGGGGCAGCATGTTCCCCGACTTGACGATGAAGTGCAAGACTTTCCTCACCCAACTCCGCCATATTGCCTAAAATCAACCAACGCTCACCTTGGAATGCACTAAGCAAGTCCACCGCGGCCTTCATCGCTGGAACACTCGCGTTATAGCTGTCATCAATTAGCTTGATTTTATCGCTGAGTTCCTCAACTTCGACTCGACCTTTCACTTTGTTTAAATGTTTAAGGCCATCACGAACTTCTTCTAACGTCGCGCCCATTTGTAACGCAATGATAGAAGCCGCAATCGCGTTCGCAACGTTGTGTTGACCTATAATACCCAGAGACAGTTCAATTTCTTGTGAGTCTATTGCGAGATGTAGGTTAAAGCTTGCTTCGCCGGCGGCGTTCATTACAACATTTGTTGCATAAAAGTCAGCATCTGTGTTCGTTTGAGAAAATGTGATGACTTGCTTATCGGCAAGAACATGGTTCCACTTCTCACCACCATTGCTATCGAGGTTCACAATCGCAACACCGCCCGCAGGCAATCCCTGATAAATCTCGCCTTTAGCCTGTTTTACGCCATCAATCGAACCAAATCCCTCTAAGTGAGCGGCGGCTACGTTGTTGACTAACGCAATGTTAGGATGAACCAGTTGAGTCGTGTATTCGATCTCACCAATATGGTTGGCCCCAAGCTCAATCACAGCGTAATCATCGTCTTGTTGCGATCTCAATAACGTAAGCGGAACACCAATGTCATTGTTGAAGTTGCCCGCGGTAAACAGCACTTTGCCTTTCAACTGCAGGATACTTGCAACCATCTCTTTTACTGTAGTTTTGCCACAACTGCCTGTAATCGCCACTGTCGGTGTTTGACACGAATTGTGTACCCAAGATGCGACTTCACCTAACGCTATCTTAGTATCGGTAACAACAACTTGAGGGACATTCACATTAAGTTGCTTTTGCACTAACAGTGCACCCGCCCCTGACTCCACCGCTTGTTGGCAGAAATCGTGAGCATCAAAACGCTCTCCAACCAAAGCAACAAAAAGAGCACCCTGTTCGATCGCTCGAGTGTCGGTAGAAACAGATTCAATAGATAGGTCATTGCCAACCAGTTCACCGCCAGTCATATCCGCGACTTGAGAAAGCGTTACTGTGATCATGATGAAAGCCCCAATAGCGTCATGGCTGACTCGCGGTCAGAGTAATGGATGGTTCCAGAGTTTAGAATTTGGTAGTCCTCATGACCTTTACCTGCCAGAAGGATAATGTCTTGCGGAGATGCATGTTCCAGTGCGTAAGACAGCGCTTTAAAACGGTCATGCTGCACAATCGCCTCAGCAGGTTTTGTTAGGCCGGCCAGCATGTCTTTCATGATCAGCACAGGGGCTTCACTGCGAGGGTTATCATCGGTAAGCACTATCTTGTCACCCAAACGCTCAGCGATTTCCGCCATCATTGGGCGCTTACCAGCATCACGGTCACCACCACAGCCGAAAATAGCCCAAAGCTCACCCTGGCAATGCACACGCAATGCTTGCAGCGCTTTTTCTAGCGCGTCAGGCGTGTGGGCGTAATCCACCACGACTTTTGCCTTGTCGTCAGCTTGGAAGAGTTCCATACGACCAAGAACAGGCTGTAATTGGCCTGCCGTTGCCAGCAAATCTTGCTTGCTAAAACCGAGACTAAGTAACGTTGTGAATGCCAACATCAGGTTTGCTGCATTGAACTCGCCAATCAGCGGCGCATGAAGTATTCCCTCACCAAACTTGCCATCAAACTCAATCGTAATGCCTGACTCTGCGTAAACAATGTCAGTAGCAAATACGGATTGTAGGAATTCTGAATTCGGCTTGAGTGAAACAGCTATGGAATTCGATAATTGCTTCGCCCACGCAGCTCCCACTGTATCATCGACATTGATGATCGCATGCTCGCATTGGTGAGTGGTAAACAGCATCAGCTTCGCCTTTGCATACTCTTCCATCGTGCCATGATAATCCAAGTGATCACGGCTCAGATTGGTGAACACACCAGCGGCAAAAGACAATGCTTTAACACGACCTTGAATCAGACCATGAGAGGAAATTTCAAGCGCAGTGTATTGTGCTTTTTGCTCGGCGAGCGAGGATAGGGTCTTTTGGATTTCAACTGCGTTGCCTGTGGTGTTTGCGGCTTCTTGCAGATCATCTAGAAAACCATTCCCTGTTGTCCCCATTACCGCCGCTTTGGAACCGACCAAATCAATCCATTGGGCAATAAGCTGAGTGATGGTGGTTTTGCCGTTGGTGCCAGTGACACCAATCAGCTCCATATTGGGATAATGGTAGAACTGACCTGCGATTTGAGAAAGGCACTTATCCAGTGCATCGAGGTAAATCACTGGAACATTATCAACAATCTCAATCGTACCGTGTGCTTTTCGCTCACAGGCTTGAGCGATCGCCGCGTTAGCACCTTGCTGGATGGCCTTCGCGATAAAATCACGTCCATCGACAGCATGGCCAATGATGGCAACAAAAGTAGTGCCGGACTGAACTCGTCTACTATCGAGTTCCAGTTCAGAGACAAGAACGGACGACAAACTTGGGCAATCAACCCAATTGGAAAGCAGCGCGTCCATACTGATGGCTTTGGTCATATTTGTTCTCCGAGCTTTAGCTCAGCTTTCTAGATTTTGTTTCTCAGTAAACATCGAAGCCTACTGTTGGAATTTGTTTTCGTCAGGGGCAACATTCAGAATTTGCAGCGCGCCTTTCATGATTTCAGAAAAGACTGGCGAAGCAACTGAACCGCCATAGTAGTCATCACCTTGCGGCTCATTAACTACAACAACCAATGCAAGTCTTGGATCGCTCACAGGAGCAACACCGGCCGTGTAGTTGATGTACTCATCACTATAGCCACCAGCGGTTGCTTTTCGAGCCGTACCCGTTTTGGCACCAACTCGATAGCCCGGAACCGCAGCACGACGGGCTGAACCGCCTTTTTGCGTTACCGTTTCCAGCATATCGAGTACAAGGCGTGCATTTTTTTGGCTAACAACTTGGCGAGCCATATCGTTGTCGTTACTTTCGATAATATGAATCGGCTCATATTTACCTAAGTTACCCAAGGTTGCGTAAGCATGCGCTAACTGAATTGGGGTCACCGATAAACCGTAACCAAAGGCGATGGTGGCGCGTTCAATTGGCGACCAACGCGAGCGACTCGGAAAAATACCCACAACTTCACCGACTAAGTTCAAGCCAGAAAGTTCTCCCAAACCAACAGAACTGTATAAACCAAGCAATGCTTCTACTGGCATACGCATAGCTAACTTGGTCACACCGATATTACTCGATTTCTTCAAGATGGTCGTTAAGCTCGCTTTTCCTACCTTTGGTGCATCACGAACACGGCTGCCACCCAATTGAAGAATACCGTTTCCAGTATCGACGATGGTGTCTTTATCTGCGACCTCATTTTCTAAGGCGGCTAAAACAACGAATGGCTTAATTGTAGAGCCCGGCTCTAAAGAGTCGGTGATTACTCGGTTACGCATTTTGTAACTTTGCCAATCGCTACGATTATTTGGGTTATAAGATGGCGCGTTCACCATCGCCAACACAGCGCCCGTTTTTACATCAAGCACCACTACAGAACCAGATGTTGCGCGATGGTCAGCAACCGCTTGTTTAATTGCGCGATAAGCAACAGCTTGAATTCGCTGATCAATAGTCAGTTGTAGCGGTTTACCTTCTTGTTTCTCTTCAAGAGCAATATTCTCAACAACACGGCCATAGCGGTCTTTACGAATGGTTTTCTTGCCTGCAGCACCAGTTAACCATTCATCATAGCTTCGCTCTACACCTTCTAGACCATGACCATCAATCCCCGTAACACCGACTAAGTGAGCACTAACCTCACCTGCAGGATAGTAACGACGAGATTCAGATTTCAAGCCTACACCAGGTAGTTTGAGTTCACGAATGTAGTTAGCCATCGCAGGGCTTACCTGACGCTGAAGGTAGATAAAGCGACGCTTTTCATTTTTCTTGATCTTATTGATCAGACCTTGTCGGTCCAAACCAAGAACGTCAGCTAATGCATACCAACTTTTGGTTTGCTGTAGCGCGCCCTCTTTGAAGATGGTTTTTGGATCGGCCCATACAGCCTCAACAGGAACACTAACGGCAAGAGGTTCGCCATTACGATCAGAGATGATACCGCGCGCAGAAGGAATGGCTTTAACACGGACTGAACGAAGGTCACCTTGCTTGATAAGGTTATCAGGCTCGATGATTTGAATGTAGGCAACGCGCCCAACGAGTAGGGCAAATGCACAAAAGACGAAAAACAGCAGTAACTGAAAGCGCCAGCGAATCAAAAAGGATTCGGGTTCAACAACGTCTGTTTCTTGGGGTTCTTTTGCTTCTTTGGTGGGTTGCGACTTTGCAGCAACCACTTTCTTTTCTTTGGCTGCTGGCTTGCGCGAATTTCCTTGTTTCGATTTGGCTTTCTTTCCAATCATTTTAGCGTGATAACCACTTCTTTATCGCCATCTGGTCGTTTCATTTCAAGATCCTTCTTTGCCAAGTCTTGAACGCGACTGTGTTCCGCGAGGGCTGTTTCTTCCAACATTAGGTTGCGCCATTCGCTATCCAATCGCTCTCGCTCAACCAATGTATGATCTTTTTCAGTGATCGCTTGACGCGCATGATGGGTGGCAAAGACCACTCCCATTGCCGATGAGAATATTAAAATCATCAACAATAACGACCAGCGACCAACGGAAATTAAATCCGTCGCAATCAACTTAGCAAGATTAGGAGTGGTTTTCGTCATAATAATTAAAGCTTTTCTGCAATTCTTAGTACTGAACTACGAGAGCGAGGGTTGAGTTCGATTTCTTGCTTCGTTGGCTTAATCGCCTTGCTCACCGCTTTCATGTTTGCACTGCCCAATGCTCGGATTTGTTCTTCCGTCATTGGGATGCCATGTGGCACTTCTGGGCCTTTGCTCTCTTTACGGATAAAGCGTTTCACCATGCGGTCTTCCAACGAATGGAAGCTGATGACCGATAGGCGACCTTCTGGAGCCAAAATGCTTGCCGCGCCTTTTAGTGCAGTATCAATTTCTTCTAATTCACTGTTGATGTAAATGCGAAAAGCCTGAAAAGCACGGGTTGCTGGGTGTTTTTTCTCTTTGAAGCTCTTTGGTGCGGCGTCCGAAATCAGCTTCGCTAGCTGACCAGTGCGAACCATCGGCTCGTTTTCTTCGTCTTCGCGGTATACCACGATAGCTTTGGCAATGCGACGTGCATGTTTGTCTTCACCAAACTCACGAATCACCCAAGTGATATCATCAAGATCAGCTTCCATCAACCATTGTGAAACTGGAACGCCAGAAGTCGGGTCCATACGCATATCTAACGGGCCATCTTTCATAAAGCTAAAGCCACGTTCAGCATCATCAAGCTGTGGAGAAGAAACGCCAAGGTCTAGTAATACACCATCGACTTTACCCACAAGATCGTACTCTTCTGCATACTGCGCCATACCTGAAAATGGGCCATGGATGATAGTAAAACGAGGATCGTCAATTTTACCCGCTTCAGCAATCGCTTGAGGGTCGCGATCGATGCTGTACAAGCGGCCGTTTTCGCCTAATTTCGACAAGATAGTTCGGCTGTGACCGCCACGGCCAAATGTTCCATCGATATAGATACCATCGGGTTTGATAGCCAAGCCATCAATGGATTCATTTAATAACACTGAGATATGTTGAAATGTTTCGGTCATAGCTTTCTCGTTGAATGATCTTGAAGCGATTCTTTAGTGTACTGATTTCCCACATCATCGCCACCTCAAGTCTAAAGTTAGACGTGATTCAGCGCCAAGTTTATTGGTAATGACATAGTTTGCGTCAATAAAATGCAAAAAACCCATCACTACCGAAGTAGTGATGGGTCTCGAATAGGTGGAGCCGACACATAAGCCGGGTTCTGTTCCGCTTGCGCGGCGGTAGCCATTCGTCTAGGCCAGCAATCACTCACTGGCTCGAGCAACCTACCCGCCTCCTTACGCGAGCAACGCAATGTGGAGGCCTATTTGGTCTTGCTTCAGGTGGAGTTTACCCTGCTACGAACTATTACTAGTCGTCCGGTGCGCTCTTACCGCACCCTTTCACCCTTACCTGTGCCCTAAGGCCATCGGCGGTCTTCTCTCTGCTGCACTTGTCGTAGGCTTGCGCCCCCCAGGCGTTACCTGGCACCTTGCTCTATGAAGCCCGGACTTTCCTCCCCTTTGTCAGTCTCCCGAAGGACGTCAACGTCAGTCTCCCAAAGGGACCTCAACGTCAGTCTCCCGAAGGACATCAACAAAGCAGCGACTACCCAGTCAGCTCCGAGGGCGGATTGTATAGAGTTATCTACTCAGAGTCTAGTGAGATCACAGAATTGCTGAAAACGGCGGGTTAAGTGCTCAAAAAGACAGCAGCGAATGGAAACGCTTCGCTCCGAGAGAAAGAAAAATGGAGCACTAAGGTTTGGAACTCGAGATCATGATGCTCCGAAGGGTGGCCTTGAAAGTTAAAGTGGGAAAATAAATGCACAGTTACATTAACAACGCACTTCTTAACCCTGTCTATGTAAGATTAAAAACTCCTGCACTCATAAACAACAAAAGGAGAGTCGCGTTAACGACTCCCCTTCTTAATCTTATCTAGATAACTCTGAAAACTAACAGCGCTTAAAGGAAACTACCGAAGCGCCAACGCTCTACGGACTTCTAGTTCAGATTCTCTAAGCCCCACTTATAAAGTGCGTTCTTTTTCAGGCTGTAGATTTCTGCGGCTAATGCTGCAGCTTTCTTTAACGGCAGTTCTTTCGTCAGAATAGCCAAAGTGCGGGTCGCTTCGTCTGGTAGCGATTCTTCGCTTGAATCACGGTGACCGTGAATAAGGAGTACCATCTCACCACGTTGTTGGTTTCCGTCACTTTTCACCCATTCAATCAGTTCGCCAAGTGGCATTCCCTGAATAGTTTCAAAGGTTTTCGTTAACTCACGAGCTAACACGACTTCTCGTTCTGGGCCAAGAACGTCTAACATGTCTTGTAGAGAGTCTAAAATGCGATGCGGTGATTCATAAAAGATACAAGTGCGTTCCACTGACGCAATTTCTAAGAACTTGTCTTTACGGCCTTTGCTTTTCGGTGGTAGAAAGCCTTCAAAGCTAAAGCGATCCGATGGCAGACCAGACGCACTTAACGCAGTGATGACCGCACACGCACCAGGAAGAGGCACAACTCTAACGCCCGCTTGACGACATTTTGTTACCAAGTGGTATCCTGGATCGCTTATTAGCGGCGTACCAGCGTCAGACACCAAAGCGATTGACTGACCTGATAGTAGCTTTTCAACCAAAACTTGGGCTTTTTGCTGCTCGTTATGATCGTGTAGCGCGAAAGTTTTGGTTTGGATATTGAAGTGAGACAGTAATTTGCCCGTATGTCGAGTATCCTCAGCGGCAATGATGTCCACATTCGACAGAACTTCGATAGCACGTTGAGTGATATCCGCTAAATTTCCGATTGGAGTCGGTACGATGTAGAGAGTTGGCCCCTCATTCGGCAACTTATTTTTATCTGTCATTTGTTTACGATCACTTCAACGATTAATATAGAGACAATTTTGTACAAAATTATAGAGAACTCACGGCAATGATGAACCATAAGAGACTCAGTGTACCACGCTTACTCACTCCTGTTGCACTGGCAATTACGCTCGCCGCCTGTTCTTCAGGCCCGCGCCAACCAGATAGCGTAGACATTACACTAGAGCCTACACAGTCTGCTCAGAACTACATGATTCAAGCTGATAGCACGGAAGGTAGCCTACAAAACGACTGGTTGATCATGGCTGCAAAAGCGGCGATTCAAGCCAACGAATTGGATCAAGCAGAGTTGCTTATCAAGCGACTTGGCCGCCAGCAATTGACCGAAGTTCAACAAGCTGAATGGCAACTGGCTCGAGCGACCATACAACAAAAGCAAGGCAATTACTCTCAATTGCTGCAAACGTTGAACTTCCAATCATGGTGGAAGCTGCCAAGTGAGCAGTGGAAAGACTACTACCAATTGCGTGCTGACGCTTATCAAAGTCTGAACCAACCGTTCGAAGCAAACCGTCAGCTCGTAGCTCAAGGTCAATATGCTTCATCCGCAGAACAACGTGAGATCTCTAGCCGAATTTGGATGAATTTTGGCAGCTATTCTGAAAACGAATTAACGTCATTGCAAACAGCGCCAAATGAAGATGTGCTGGACGGGTGGTTGCAATTAGCTATCTACGCCAAAACACTTTCAAGTAACTTACCTCAATTACAAAACACCTTAGAGCGCTGGTTAGACGAAAATCCATCGCACCCAGCTGCGGTTTATACGCCAGCAGAAATCCAAAATATCTTGTCGCTGGATATTGTGAAACCAAACAATACGGCGCTGTTGTTACCACTAACCGGTAAATTTGCACCGCAAGCTCAGTTGGTCCGTGATGGTTTCATCTTCGCAATGATGAATGATGATGTACGCGACCCAAGTGCAACGTTAACCGTAATTGATACTCACGCGTACAGTGCAGACCAAATCAAACAGCGCTTAATCAATGAGAATATCGACTTTGTTGTGGGACCACTACAGAAAGAAAACGTTGAGAAACTGCAAGCAACACTAGATGGCTCTGAAACTGGTGTGAAGATCCCAGCACTGGCATTGAACATCCCAGAGGAAGTTCAACCAGGAACAGACATGTGTTACCTAGCACTGTCTCCAGAGCAAGAAGTCGCACAAGCGGCGAAGTACCTTTTCAATCAGGGCTACCAATTCCCAATGATCTTGGCTCCGAATGGCGCTTACGGTCAGCGTGTGGTTGAAGCCTTCAATGAAGAGTGGCGCAAGTACAGCTCAAATAAAGTGGCTTCGAGCTACTTTGGCGATAAACGTCAGTTACAGAAGAACATTAACAATGTATTCGGTCTACAAGAGAGCCAGCAGCGTATAGCCCAAATGCAGTCACTGATGCGTATTTCTTTAGAGAGCCCACCACGCAGTCGTCGTGATGTCGATGCGGTTTACATTGTCGCACGAAGCTCTGAGCTAACACTGATTAAGCCCTTTATTGAAGTAGCGATTAACCCAGATGCGAAGCCGCCAAAACTGTTCTCAAATTCACGCAGTAACAGTGGTGGTGCAACGTATGAAGATCTATCTGGTGTGGCTTACAGTGACATTCCAATGTTGATCAACCCTGACCCTACCGTTATGGCAGAAATGAACGAGTTATGGTCAGATCAATCCAACATGGAAAAACGTTTAGAAGCACTTGGTATGGACGCCTATAAGCTCATTGGTGAGTTACCACAGATGAAGCTTCTGCCGGGTTACTCAGTAAGCGGCCAAACAGGTGTACTTAGCATTGACAACAACTGTGTTGTGCAACGCGAGCTAGACTGGGCCGAGCGTGGGGCTCTTTAGCAAGCGACAAATCGGTGATCAATACGAAACCCTGGCGAAGCAATATTTGCAGCGTCAGGGTTTACGCTTTATAGCTCAAAACTTTCTGACCAAAGTCGGCGAAATTGATTTAATCTTCCAACAAGGTGAAACTATCGTCTTTGTTGAGGTCAAATATCGTAATAATGATCGCTTTGGCTCAGCAGCAGAGATGGTCACTCGCGCAAAAATGCGTAAACTAGTCAAAACAGCCCAAATTTGGCTAAGCCAGCAAAAACGTATGGCACAAAATATAGATTATCGGTTTGATGTGGTCGCCATTCACGACAGTGGTAGAGACATTAACTGGATACAAAATGCAATCTCTGAAGGATAAACGATGCTAGACAGCATTAAAGACAGTTTTACAGAAAGTATTCAAATTCAAATTGCGGCAGCAGAAGCGCTGCCAGATGCCATCACTCACGCCGCTCAAGCAATGGTGTCGAGCCTGCTCAATGGCAACAAAATCCTATGCTGTGGCAACGGTGGCAGTGCTTCGAACTCGCAACAGTTTGTCTCTTGCCTTTTGAACCGATTCGAAACTGAACGCCCTAGCCTTCCAGCAATGGCTTTAACAGCAGACAACACAACATTGACTGCTGTAGCGAACGATTACCACTACCAAGAGATCTTCTCTAAGCAAGTACGCGCATTTGGTCAACCGGGCGATATTTTGTTGGCGATCTCAACCAGTGGCAACAGCAAAAACGTCATTAAAGCAATGGAAGCCGCAGTAACTCGCGACATGACGATCATTGCTTTTACGGGTAAAGATGGTGGTGAGATGGCTGGTCTACTGGGTGAGCACGACGTTGAAATTCGTATTCCATCCCACCGTACAGCGCGCATTCATGAAGTTCATATGGTGACACTTCACTGCCTGTGCGATCTAATCGACCAAGTGCTTTTCCCAGCTCACGAAGAATAATCCAGATTGAGAGTTTAGAATTATGATACGTAGTCTTGTCATTTTATGTGCAGCACTCAGTATGAGTGGTTGTGCAGGTTTATTTATTGCCGGGGCAGCGACAACTGCCAATATCGTCACTGATACGCGAACCACCAAAGAGATTTGGCAAGACAACAACATCGAATTCGAAGTTGCGGCCATCGGTAACAAAGCCCCCTTCAAAGGCAAGGCTCGTATCGTCGCTAGCGCATACAACGGAACGGTTGTTCTAATGGGACAAGCACCGACTCAAGAGCTCATCAATGAGTTTGAAAATCGAGCACGTGAAGTTGATGGCGTTGAGAACATCCATAATCAAATTAAACAGAAAGAGCCACTGAGCGTAACTCAAATCAGCAACGACAGTTGGATTACCACAAAAGTAAAATCCGCCTTGTTGACTGACAGCGATCTAAACGGTGTGAAAGTAAAAGTCATTACCGAAGACAGCGACGTATTCTTATTTGGTTACGTGACACCTGAGCAAAGTCAGAAAGCAACTGATATCGCACGAAACATTTCTGGAGTAAAACAAGTCATTAAAGGGTTCCAATACGGCGATGAAAAACCACTCGAAGTAGAAGAGTCCGAAGTGGTGAAAAGCCAAGAAGCTGAAGTCAGTGACTTGAATACCACAACAAAAGCAACGCCGATAGAAGAAACTGACGTGAATTAGTGTTGCAGCGTAGATAAATGAAAAGAAAAAAGCAGCGTAAACGCTGCTTTTTTTATTTGATAACTCTTAAGCTTGGTCTGCCTTTCGGGCGAGGCGTTTCTTCCTCTTCCGATTCGGTTTCCGCAGCCTCAGAAGGCTCATCGCTTACGGTAGAGAACGTTGGAGATACATCTTCCTCAACAATCCCTTCTTCTTCGATGTGAGTGTAAGCTTCTTCAGGCTCAAACATAGTCCCAGCGCCATTCTCGCGAGCATAGATAGCTTGAACAGCATACACTGGCACGATAACGGAATGCGGGCGACCACTAAAGCGGGCTTGAAAGGTAATCGCATCATTACCCAACTCTAGATGACCAACAGCACGTGGAGCAATATTCAAGATGATTTGACCATCTTGAATAAACTCAACTGGTACACGCACACCTGGCATAGTTGCATCTACAACCAAGTGCGGAGTTAAGTCGTTGTCTACTAACCAATCGTAAAATGCACGAAGCATATACGGACGGCGAGCAGTCATTTTAGCAATATCCATAACAAGTAAACTGAACTGTTAATTAGCGAACTAGGCGCATTTCACGTTCAGCTTCTGTTAGAGAAGCTAGGAATGAATCACGTTCAAACACGCGGTTCATGTAAACCTTGATTTCTTTTGAGCCAGGGCCAACAAGATCAATACCTAGTTGAGGTAGACGCCACAATAGTGGTGCTAGGTAACAATCGATTAGGCTGAACTCTTCACTCATGAAGTATTCGTACTCAGCAAAAATAGGCGCTAGAGTCAGAAGATCATTACGTAGTTTAGTACGCGCTTTTTCTGATTCTTCCGCGTTACCCTTAACCACTTTTTCAGCGAGTGAGTACCAGTTACGTTCGATACGGTACATCATCAAACGGCTGTTACCACGAGCTACTGGGTAAACAGGCATTAGAGGTGGATGAGGGAAACGCTCGTCCAGGTACTCCATGATGATTTTTGAATCGTAAAGAGCTAGCTCACGGTCAACAAGAGTTGGCACTGATTTGTATGGGTTTAACTCTACAAGCTCAGCAGGAAGGTTTGCTTCATCTACAAGCTCAACTTCAACGCTTACGCCTTTTTCAGCTAGTACGATGCGAACCTGATGGCTATACAAATCTGATGCACTCGAGAAAAGAGTCATCACAGAACGTTTATTGGCAGCTACAGCCATGGAGCCCTCCAGTACACTTACAAATAAAAATAATGGAGGCGCTAGCCTCCATTATTCGTCAATTAAAATTGGGAATTAGCACGGTATGATAGCACAATTAATGCACATCACGCCAATACTCTTTCTTGAGCAACACGACAACGATAGTTAATAGAACTAGGAAGCCCATTACCCACCAGCCAATTGCATGACGTTCTAGTTGAACAGGGTCACCGGAGTACACCAAGAAGTTCACGAGGTCGCCGACTGCTTTGTCGTATTCGCCAGAACTTAGCTCACCAGTACCGCTGGTTTGTGTGCCAACAACGACTTGTACTTCTTCACCATCTACGATTTTAGTGCCGTAAACTGGCATAGGAATACCTTGAAGCTCTTCAAGCACATGCGGCATACCAACACTTGGGAATACAATGTTGTTCACCCCAAATGGACGAGATGGGTCAACATAGAAAGAACGCAGGTAAGTGTATAGCCAATCTGCACCACGAACTCGAGCAACCAAAGTTAAGTCTGGTGGCGGAGCACCAAACCAGTCAGCCGCTTGCTTCGCAGGCATTGCATTTACCATTAGATCACCAACCTTTGCTTCTGGATCGAAGATCAGGTTTTCTTTCATTAGATCAATCGGAATATCCAAGTCTGTCGCAACACGCTCGTAACGCTGGTATTGCGTTGAGTGACAAGCAAAACAGTAGTTCATGAATAGTTTCGCGCCATTTTGCAGCGAAGCCTTATCCGTTAAGTCCACGTTCGCCTTATCTAACGGAACGTTGGCACCCGCTGCCATAACAAGAGACGGCAGCATAGCAAATAGAATTACAATCCACTTCTTCATTTGAATGTCACCCTCTCTGGTAATGGTTTGGTTGCTTCATTTTTGCTGTAGAAGAACAGCAATACAAAGAACATGAAGTAACACAAGCTAAAGATCTGAGACAGAATCGTGTACAACGGCGTTGCCGGCAATGCACCCAAAATACCCAGAGCAATAAAGGCGATAGTGAATTGAACAATATTAAATAGATGGATCTTACTACGGTAACGGTACGAACGTACTTTACAGCGATCCAGCCAAGGAAGAACAAACAGCACCACAATAGACGCGCCCATTAGGATTACACCCAATAGTTTGTCTGGAACCGCACGCAAGATTGCGTAAAACGGCGTGAAGTACCATACCGGAGCGATGTGCTCAGGTGTCTTCAATGGGTTTGCTGCCTCAAAGTTAGGCGGTTCAAGGAAGTACCCACCCATTTCTGGGTTGAAGAACAATACATAACAGAAGAAGAACAAGAAGCCAGCAACACCAACAAGATCCTTAACCGTACCGTATGGATGGAAAGGAATTGAGTCGATGATGTCGTATTTCTTCGTGTAGTATTCGTGGAACTTAAATTGCGTATTGTAATCGTCACCCATAGAGCCTTTTGGTAGCTTCGTTTCGATACCATCAGGGTTGTTAGAGCCGACTTCGTGCAGGGCCAGTACGTGTAGCACAACAAGAAGAAGCAGAACAATCGGCAGTGCAATTACGTGCAGTGCGAAGAAACGGTTTAGTGTTGCACCTGAGATGATGTAGTCACCACGGATCCAAAGCGTTAGGTCGTCGCCAATAACAGGAATCGCACCAAATAGAGAAATGATTACCTGGGCACCCCAATATGACATCTGACCCCATGGTAGTAGATAACCCATGAATGCTTCTGCCATTAGAACCAAGAAGATCAACATACCGAAGATCCACAGTAGCTCACGAGGCTTTTGGTAAGAACCGTAGATCAGACCACGGAACATGTGTAGGTACACAACGACAAAGAACGCCGAAGCGCCAGTTGAGTGCATGTAACGCAATAGCCAACCGTACTCAACATCACGCATGATGTATTCAATAGAAGCAAACGCGCCATCGCCAGACGGAACGTAGTTCATCGTTAGCCAAATACCTGTAAGAATCTGGTTAACAAGTACCAACATTGCCAAGGAACCGAAAAGGTACCAAAAGTTGAAGTTCTTTGGCATTGGGTATTCAGACAAGTGCTTTTTATAAGCATTCATCGCTGGAATACGTTTTTCTACCCAGTCTAATATCGCTTGCATTATGCATCTCCCTCATCAACACCGATCATGAGCTTGGTGTCGCTCAAGTACATGTGCTTAGGAACGACCAAGTTCAGTGGCGCTGGAACACCCTGGAACACTCGACCAGCCATATCAAACTTAGAACCATGACAAGGACAGAAGAAGCCCGACTTAACGCCTTGTACTTGTTCTGAGAACGTATCTGGTAGGTAAGTAGGTGAACAGCCCAAGTGAGTACAGAAACCAACCGCCACAAAATACTCAGGTTTGATCGAGCGGTACTCGTTCTGAGCATAAACTGGTTGTTGTTCCATTTCTGATTGCGGGTCACGAAGCTGACCATCAATACTCTTAAGATTATCGACCACTTCTTGAGTTCGGCGTACTACCCATACAGGCTTACCCTGCCACTCAACACGGACCATTTGGCCTGGTTCAATTTTACTGATATCCACTTCCACCGGCGCGCCAGCAGCTTTCGCTTTGGCACTCGGGTTCCATGATTTGATAAAAGGAACGGCGACGGCAGCTGCCCCTAAGCCACCAACAACTGCCGTTGTAGCGGTTAGAAAACGCCTGCGACCGTTATTTAAAGGCGCGTTGCTCATCCAAACATTCTCCCATTTGCTCCCTTTGGATCGTTATTATTCCGCTTATAAGAGCATGGCTAACAAATTATGAATTTAGTTCTATTTATTGGGGGGAAATGATAAAGAAAACCCTACTTTTTGACAAGATAAAGCTACCTTTTTGTAACATTTGTGAGGCAAATCGCCCACGCCGTCACAAAAGCGGCAAAATTATAAAAAATAGATGTGATTTGTAACAAGAAAGCGAAACGAATAACGACTAAAAACAAGAGCTAACGCCTTTTATTTCGGTTGTTTTCAGCGGATTAAGCAGAAAGATATTTCAAGAATGTGAAGGTACTCTCCACTTTTATCATGTGCGATTTGTAGCACGAATAAATTGCACAAAGCAGTACATAAGACAAACAAATGTTGCCAGGATATTAAGGAGAGATGCTGAAGCGACGGGAAACAAAAAACAGACGTTTAACTGAGGTTATAAAAACAGAAGGCTATAAAAACAAAAAGCTCGGCATATAGCCGAGCTTTGGTACACAGTATCCAGAGAAACTCTGGAAAAGCATAATTTCCAGTAAGAGGAAATTAACGCTTAGAGAACTGTGGACGACGACGTGCTTTACGTAGACCAACTTTCTTACGTTCAACGCAACGAGCGTCACGAGTAACGTAACCAGCTGCACGTAGAGCAGGACGGAAAGACTCATCGTACTCCATAAGAGCGCGAGTGATACCGTGACGGATAGCACCAGCTTGACCAGAAATACCGCCACCTTTAACAGTAACGTATAGGTCTAGCTTCTCAGTTAGTTCAACTAGCTCAAGAGGTTGTTTAACAACCATGCGAGAAGTTGGACGACCGAAGTACTCATCAAGGCTACGCTTGTTGATTACGATGTTGCCGCTGCCTGGTTTGATGAAAACACGCGCAGCTGAGCTTTTGCGACGGCCAGTGCCGTAGTATTGATTCTCTGCCATTTTCGAAATCCCCAATTAGATGTCTAGTACTTGTGGTTGTTGAGCAACATGGTTGTGCTCAGCGCCCGCGTAAACTTTAAGCTTACGGTACATAGCACGGCCTAGAGGACCACGTGGAAGCATGCCTTTAACTGCTAGCTCAAGAACCATCTCAGGTTTACGATCGATCAACTTTTCAAAAGTGATAGATTTTAGACCACCTGGGAATTCAGAGTGACGGTAGTACACTTTGCCTTTAGCTTTGTTGCCAGTTACAGCAACTTTCTCAGCGTTGATAACGATGATGTAATCACCAGTGTCAACGTGAGGAGTGTACTCAGCTTTATGTTTGCCACGTAGGCGAGATGCAATTTCACTTGCTAGACGGCCAAGAGTTTTACCCTCTGCGTCTACAACATACCAGTCGCGTTTTACAGTTTCTGGTTTAGCAACGAAAGTTTTCATGCTAATAATAACCCGTTAATTAAATTTTAAACTTTAAAGGAACACAGTATTGTGTTCCCACACTGTCTAAGAGCCCAGTCATCACCCCTTCGAGTCGTTGGTTCTCTCGACCTTCTATGCCGAAATAACTTCGATATTCAGGTCTGCAGTAACGGTGGGTCGCAGGATTATAGAGAAGAGCGAAGAAAAAATCACCTTTTTTTGCGCCAAATCACTAATTTTTTCTTCACTTTTTTAAGATGAGTTGCTGTTTTTTACGCCAGATGCTCTCTCGCTAGGTATTCGCGACTCTGCATCTCAGTTAATCGAGACAAACAACGCTTAAACTCAAATTCCAGTAGCCCATCGCTATAAAGCGCCTCCATCGCCACTTCGGCGGAAATGATTAATTTCACGTTTCTCTCGTAAAACTCATCGACTAACGCAATAAAGCGCCTTGCTGCATCATCGACTTTACGGTCCATCTGCATCACGTCCGCAAGCAATACGGTGTGGTAGATTCGAGACAGCTCAATGTAATCATTTTGGCTACGCGGAGTTTGGCACAACTGAGCAAAAGAAGCATGCAATACACCATCACTGGCCTCAATCACTGCAACCTCGCGATGATTCACTTCAATCGTATTCGTTGCGGCTTTTCTTTCCCCAATCAGCTGTTGGTAGTATTGATTAAGGTTAACGGACGCTTGCTCATCAAGCGGGTAATGGTAAATCTCAGCTTGCTCTAGGGTTCTTAAACGGTAGTCCACACCACTATCGACATTGAGCACATCACAACGCTCTAAGATCATGGCAATTGCAGGCATGAAACGTGCTCGTTGCAAACCATTGCGATATAGATTTTGAGGTTCAATATTCGAGGTCGCGACCAAAATCATTTGACGTTTAAACATCTCTTGAAGCAACGTCGCTAAGATCATTGCATCGGTAATGTCTGAAACGAAAAACTCATCAAAACAAACAATATCTGATTCTTTCTTAAACAAGTCTGCCACTTTAGAAAGCGGATTTTCTACATCACCTAAACGCCTTAATTCATCATGTACTCGGTACATAAAGCGATGAAAATGCACCCTCATTTTCCTTTCTGTTGGCAAGGCGTCAAAAAAGGCATCCATAAGGTAAGTTTTACCGCGCCCTACACCTCCCCAAAAGTACAGTCCTTTAGGAGGTTCTGGCATTTCGACTTTTTTACCTAGTAACTTTTGCCAAGTGCTAAGCTGAGGAATAGGTGTAGACTGAAAGTCGGCGATGGCATGGTAAAGTTCATCTAAAGCGACGACCGCGCTATATTGCGCTTCATCACGTTGGAATCCATGCTTGGCTATGTCTTGTTGGTATCGTTTTAATGGTGTCATGGCACAGGGTCGTATCAGAGGTACAGAGAAATTTTGTCACCTCGGGGTCAGCATTAGGAATAGAGAGATGTGGATATCAGTCCCCGAAGACATACCGCTATTTTTCTTTATCGGCTGTTCAAGCCATAGTAACATGGACAAGCACCGCGTGTAACTAAGTAGTAAAAGACTTGTTAAAACAACTATAAGGAGCAGTTATGCCTTGGATTTATGCCATTGTGGGTTTGCTGGTCGGTACAATCGTAGGCGTAGTCATTAGTAGACTAACCACCCCCGAATACAAAAAACAAAAGTCTGTGCAAAAAGAGCTAGAAGCAGCCAAATTTGAACTAGAGCAACAACGTCAAGAGCTGGTCGATCACTTTGCACAAACCGCAGAAATGTTGGATACGCTAGGTAAAGATTACACTAAGCTGTACCAACATATGGCAAAGACTTCATCAGAACTCTTGCCAAACTTGCCTGAGCAAGACAACCCATTCGACAAGAAAACGGCGATGTCTTCAGAGCAAATTGAAGAGCAACCATCTGAAGTCAATGAACAACCAAAAGACTATGCCAACGGCGCAACCGGCCTTTTGAAAGATAAAGAAAAAGAGATCATCGACGCACCTGAAGCCGTCACAGCGAAAGCCTCTTAATCTTCTCTCTTCTTCCTATTGGGTCAATACATATTCATTTCTTATCAATTTGTGTTGACCCTTTTTGAACTTTTCTTAAGCAACTCATCTCTAACTTGCAGTGACCTGCCACCCCGTTTCGATTATCCAGACCAATACTTAAACACATAATGGTTAGGATATTTCTTTTTGGCAGACTGGTTTCAAGAGGAGTTATTGGATGAAAAAACCGTTGCTTGCGTTAACCGTTCTATCTTTAAGCTTAAGTTCAATCATCACCCCAATCTCAGCTACGGCAGCACTTCCTTTAAGTGTTGATGGTGAGCAATTACCAAGCCTTGCACCTATGCTAGAAAAAGTGACCCCTGCGGTCGTCAGCATTGCGGTAGAGGGCAAACAGGTGCAAACCAGCCGTATTCCAGAACAGTTTCAGTTTTTCTTTGGCCCTGAATTTCCAACAGAACAAACTCGCGAACGTCCATTCCGAGGGTTGGGCTCAGGCGTGATCATTGACGCGAAGAAAGGTCAGATAGTAACAAACTACCACGTAATAAAAGGCGCAGATGATATTAGAGTTCGCCTTTACGATGGTAGAGAGTACGACGCAGAATTGGTTGGCGGTGACGAAATGTCGGACATTGCCTTGCTTAAATTAGAAAAGGCGAAAGACCTGACTCAAATTAAAGTGGCAGATTCAGACGCATTGCGTGTGGGTGATTTTACCGTGGCAATTGGTAACCCATTTGGTCTAGGACAAACGGTCACTTCTGGTATTGTTTCTGCACTTGGCCGAAGCGGCTTAAACGTGGAGAACTTTGAGAACTTCATTCAAACCGATGCGGCTATCAATAGCGGTAACTCTGGCGGCGCATTAGTGAACCTCAATGGCGAACTGATTGGTATTAATACCGCAATCCTAGGCCCAAATGGCGGTAATGTTGGTATCGGCTTTGCCATTCCATCCAACATGATGCAAAACCTAACGGATCAAATTCTAGAGTTTGGTGAAGTGAAACGCGGTATGTTGGGCGTTCAGGGTGGTGAAGTCACTTCAGAATTGGCAGAAGCACTAGGTTACGAGTCAAGCAAAGGCGCTTTTGTTAGTCAAGTGGTCCCAGACAGTGCCGCTGATAAAGCAGGCTTGAAAGCCGGAGACGTGATTGTTTCCGTCAATGGTAAATCAATTGATACCTTCTCTGAACTTCGCGCCAAAGTTGCAACGCTAGGTGCTGGCAAAAAAATTGAACTTGGTGTGATTCGTGACGGTAAGAGCAAGAGTTTTGATGTCACTTTAGGCGAGTCTACCAATATCAAAGCGAAGGCTGAAACGTTGCATGAGGGCTTAAAAGGTGCCGAGTTAAGTAACACGACGCCAAACGATAAGATTCAAGGGGTCAAGGTGACCAGCGTGGTCGAGAACTCACCTGCAGCACAGTACCAACTTGAGCAAGACGATATCATCATTGGTGTGAACCGCAAACGCGTGAAGAACTTAGCGGAGCTGCGCGCTATCGTTGAGAAGCACAAAGGCGTGTTAGCAATCAATGTTCAACGTGGAGACCGCACGGTTTACTTAGTTATTCGATAATCCATCAACAAGAGCGATGAGTGCTTCTCCGTTTTATTCGAGAACACTCCTATACTTTACCTTGTATGTCATGGTTTTTTAAAAGGGCAAGGCAATCACGTCTTGCCCTTTTGTTATTTTTCAATGTAGTGCTATCCTTCTCTTTTCTATCCCAATCGGGCGCCCAATCATGGAGAGGTTATGCTTAGCTTTTTGTTACGTTCTGTCTTTTTAGGCTTAGCAACTGCCGTCATAGTGTTGCTCGCAGTCCCTTCTTTGCGTAGCAATGTCATTCCTGACGCCCTCGTTGATACACAACCGAGTAATATCGCCTCACTTGAAGTGTCTTTTAATCAAGCCGTGAGAAAAGCCGCACCTGCCGTAGTAAATATCTACAGCCGCAAATACGTTGAAAATGACCGCAGCAAGCTTTCTACACAAGGCTTGGGTTCCGGCGTGATCGTAAGTGAGAAAGGCTACATCATCACGAACTATCATGTAGTGGCGCAAGCAGACCAAATTGTTGTCGCACTTCAAGATGGCCGAGTGGCAGCCGCACAGTTGGTGGGGACTGACAAACGCACAGATATCGCGATTTTGCGTGTCGAAGGCTCTAACCTACCGGTTATCCCTCTGAACTCTGAATATAAGCCTCAGGTGGGCGATGTTGTACTGGCTATTGGTAACCCTTACAACTTGGGACAAACCACAACATTCGGCATTATCTCTGCGACAGGTCGTTCATCAATCAGTGATGGTCGACAAGCCTTTATTCAGACCGATGCAGCAATCAACGAGGGTAACTCCGGAGGTGCATTGGTGAACACTCAAGGTGAACTGGTCGGTATCAATACCGCGTCATTCCAACAAGCGACAGACCTTGAAACCTACGGTATCTCGTTTGCCATTCCGGCACCGCTCGCCAACAAGATCATGCAGAAGATCATCGCAGATGGCCGAGTAATCCGTGGCTATATCGGTATTGATGGACAAGATATTAACGCCGTGACCGCTCGTCTATTGGGCAATGAACACATTGGTGGCATTGTCGTACTTGGCATTGATCCAAATGGCCCTGCAAGTGCTGCTGGCTTTGAGAAACAAGACATCATCATCAGTATCAATGGCACCAAAGTTCAAGGACGACAAAGCGTGATGGACATTGTCACTGACTTGCGACCAGGAACGTCAGTCGACGTTGGGATTATCCGCAAGGGTAAAGAGATGAACGTAAAAGTCACCATCGCCGAAGACAAACAAGAAGCATAAAAAAATCCCAGCCATTGGCTGGGATTTTTGTTTGTGTGTTACTCGCTATCACTTGGCTCTTCTGAAGTGTCTGAGGCTCCCCCCATATCCACTTCAATACGCGTTACGCGCTGCAAGCCTCTCGGCAATAAGCTACCTCGGCGGCCACGTTCACCACGGAAGTTTTCTAAGTCCGCTGGTTTCAATCCCAACTTGCGCTTACCGGCATACAACGTCAGAGAAGCACCTTGTGGCAATGCCATCAAGTGAGACAGAACCTCTTCGCGCTCTTTAGCTTTCGCCGCTGGAATATTGATGATCTTGTTGCCTTTACCTTTCGCCAATTGCGGCAGGTCTTTAATCGGGAACAACAGCATACGACCTTGGTTGGTGATTGCTAAGATCTCATCCGAATCCAGATCCGCAATCGTCTTCGGTGTCATCACTTCAGAGTTAGCAGGAAGTGTCACGAGTGCCTTACCACTGCGGTTCTTAGACAGTAGCTCAGAGCCTTTACATACAAAGCCGTAACCCGCGTCAGAGCCCACCAGCCATAGCTGCTCATCTTCACCCATGATCACTTGGCGAATACTGCTACCAGCCGTGATGTTCAGGCGGCCAGTAATCGGCTCACCTTGGCTTCGCGCTGATGGTAGTGAGTGTGACTCTAATGAGTAGCTTCGGCCATCGCTACCGAAGAACACCGCTTGTTGGTTGCTCTTACCGCGAGCATGCGCAAGGTAGTTATCACCAGATTTATAGCTTAAGCCTTCTGCATCAACATCGTGGCCTTTCGCATGGCGAATCCAGCCTTTCTCTGAAAGCACCACTGTGATTGGCTCACTTGGTACTAGGTCACGCTCAGTCAACGCTTTTGCTTCTGCACGCTCAACCAATGGAGAGCGACGGTCATCACCGTATTTCTCTGCGTCCGCTTTAATCTCTTTCTTCAGTAGTGTGTTCAGACGACGCTCAGAACCAAGCAGCTGTTCTAGCTTCTCGCGTTCTTTTTCTAGCTCGTCTTGTTCACCACGAATCTTCATCTCTTCTAGTTTTGCTAGGTGACGAAGTTTAGTATCTAGAATCGCATCCGCTTGGATATCAGTAATACCAAAGCGTTCCATCAAGACCGCTTTTGGGTCGTCTTCAGTACGAATGATCTCAATCACTTCATCTAGATTTAGGTAAGCAACCAACAAACCTTCCAAGATGTGTAAACGAGCCATCACTTTGTCTAGGCGATATTGTAGACGACGACGAACAGTAGTACGACGGAACTCAATCCACTCAGACAGAATTTGTACCAGACCTTTCACTTGAGGACGGTTATCGAGACCGATCATGTTCAAGTTAACGCGGAAGCTGCGCTCAAGATCCGTTGAAGCGAATAAGCGATTCATCAACAAATCACAGTCAACGCGGTTTGACTTAGGCACAACGACGATTCGCGTTGGGTTCTCGTGATCCGATTCGTCACGAAGGTCGTCTACCATTGGTAGCTTCTTCGCACGCATTTGGTTCGCGATTTGTTCTAGTAACTTCGCACCCGATACTTGGTGTGGCAGAGAAGTAATGACGATATCAGAACCTTCTTTGTGCCATACCGCACGCATCTTGATACTACCGCGACCGTTACGGTAAATCTTCTCGATATCCGCTTGTGGTGAAGTAATTTCTGCTTCCGTTGGGTAGTCTGGACCTTTCACAAACTGCATCACATCAGGCAGTTCAGCTTTCGGGTTGTCGATTAAGTGGATGGTTGCATCTGCCACTTCACGAACATTGTGAGGCGGAATATCCGTCGCCATACCAACCGCGATACCAGTTACACCGTTTAGCAGGATATGAGGCAGACGCGCAGGCAACATTTGTGGCTCTTTCATCGTGCCATCAAAGTTAGGTTGCCATTCAACCGTGCCTTGACCCAGTTCGCCTAGCAATACCTCAGCAAACTTAGACAGTTTCGCTTCGGTATAACGCATTGCCGCAAATGATTTCGGATCATCTGGCGCACCCCAGTTACCTTGACCATCTACCAATGGGTAACGGTAAGAGAATGGCTGTGCCATGAGTACCATCGCTTCGTAACATGCAGAGTCACCGTGCGGGTGGTATTTACCCAGTACGTCACCAACTGTACGTGCTGATTTTTTATATTTCGCTGATGCCGAAAGACCAAGCTCCGACATTGCGTAAATGATGCGTCGTTGAACCGGCTTCAGACCATCGCCAATGTATGGCAATGCGCGATCCATGATTACGTACATCGAGTAGTTCAGATAAGCGTCTTCAGTGAACTTGCGCATTGGCAACTGTTCAACGCCATCATAAGTGATTTCTGTAGACATCCGTTAAACCTCTGCCATATCGCCATTGCTTTGTAGCCAAGTGCGACGGTCATCTGCTCGTTTTTTACCAAGCAACATGTCCATCATTTCCATGGTCGCCGCAGAATCATCGATGGTTAACTGAACCAGACGTCGCGTATTTGGATCCATGGTTGTTTCGCGCAACTGAAGTGGGTTCATCTCACCCAGACCTTTGAATCGTTGCACGTTGATTTTGGCTTTCTTCTTCGACAAGCGCTCAAGTACGCCATCTTTTTCGTCGTCATCTAGGGCATAGAAAACTTCTTTGCCGCAGTCGATACGATACAGAGGCGGCATCGCAACGTAGATGTGACCAGCTTCAACCAGCGCACGGAAGTGACGAGTAAACAGAGCACATAGAAGGGTTGCGATGTGCAGCCCATCCGAGTCCGCATCGGCAAGGATACAGATCTTACCGTAGCGAAGGCTGTCTAGGTTGTCGCTGTCTGGGTCGATCCCCAAAGCTACCGAGATGTCATGAACTTCTTGAGAAGCCAAAACTTGGTCTGCAGAGACTTCCCACGTGTTTAGGATCTTACCGCGCAGTGGCATCACCGCTTGGAACTCACGATCACGAGCTTGTTTGGCAGAACCGCCCGCCGAGTCACCCTCTACAAAGAAGATTTCTGTGCGGTTTAAGTCTTGTACTGAACAATCCGTTAGCTTACCAGGCAGTGCAGGACCAGATGCTACCTTCTTACGTACAACCTTTTTGCTCGCACGCATACGACGATGCGCGTTCGCGATACAAACTTCAGCAAGTTGCTCTGCAAGTTGTGGTTTTTCGTTCAACCAAAGGCTGAATGAATCTTTCACTACACCAGATACAAACGCAGCGGTTTGACGAGAAGACAAACGCTCTTTAGTCTGACCGGCAAACTGTGGATCTTGAATCTTAACCGACAGGACGTATGAACAACGGTCGAAGACATCATCGCCAGTTAGTTTTACGCCACGAGGCAACAAGTTACGGAATTCACAGAACTCACGCATTGCATCAAGCAAACCTTGGCGAAGGCCGTTTACGTGTGTACCACCTTGCGCCGTCGGGATAAGGTTCACGTAACTCTCGGTGATCATCTCGCCGCCTTCTGGCTGCCAGATCACGGCCCAATTTGCTGCTTCTGTTTCGGCTGAGAATTCACCAGTAAATGGTTCTTCTGGCAGAACGGTATAACCTTTCACACCTTCCGCTAGATAGTCTTTCAAACCATCTTCGTAGAACCATTTGTAGTCTTTGTTGTTTACTTTATCTGTGAAAGTAATTTCTAGGCCAGGACAAAGTACTGCTTTCGCACGCAGGTTATTCACCAGACGAGTTACTGAGAAGTTTGCAGAATCAAAGTACTTAGCATCTGGCCAGAAGTGCACACTGGTGCCACGGTTACGACGACCACATGTGCCGACAACCGTCAGGTCAGAAACTTTATCACCGTGTTCAAAAGCAATCTCATACACTTGACCGTCACGACGAACGGTCACTTCCACACGCTTAGACAGCGCGTTTACAACAGAGATACCTACACCGTGCAAACCACCAGAGAATTGATAGTTCTTGTTAGAGAATTTACCACCTGCGTGAAGCTTACATAGGATCAGTTCAACACCTGAAACCTTCTCTTCTGGGTGGATATCAACAGGCATGCCTCGACCATCATCGATCACTTCTAGTGATTGGTCAGCATGTAGGATGACTTGTACTTTTGAGGCATGTCCGGCTAGCGCTTCATCGACACTGTTATCGATAACTTCTTGGCCCAAGTGGTTTGGGCGCGCTGTATCCGTATACATCCCTGGTCGGCGACGTACTGGCTCTAAGCCATTCAGTACTTCAATGGCACCAGCATTATATTGTTCAGTCATAATACGGAATTGTTCTCAAAGTTTACTTGTAACCCGAGCCTCACCGATGGGTGAGCGATACTCGAGAAACGAAAAAGCTACCCCGTCAGCACCCTTCTCATTGATCGGTCATGCATAACAAAGTAGTCAGGGCGTTACACCCCTAAGATCTTTTCGGCAAAACATAGTCGGAAAGCATACCCGCTATGTCAAGAAACGGTTGGATATATCAATAAAAACTATGAGCCTATTCCAATCGCTCTAGAAATCACAAATTTAAGAATTTAATGATTTGAGCAGGATAACGCTCAAAGCCAATAAAACTGTGATCACCGCCTTCTTCTACGGTTTTCTTAGCATCGGTAAATTTCTCTACCGCTTGGCGATAATCCAGAACCTCATCTTCTGTTTGCTGTAACAGCCAGAAGGATTGAGGCGACGCGATGCTTTTTACATCAAGAGCTTTCAGCTCGTCAATATGACAAGCTTCAAGTGTATAGGTTTCGTGCGTGTATGGGTTAGTTTGCTCCCCCAAATAGTCAACCAACAGCTCATAAGGCTTCACCGCGGGGTTAACCACGACCGCACGAAAACCAAATTGCGCGTTCAACCACGTAGACATGTACCCCCCCAGAGAGCTGCCCACTAAACCAATGTTATAGTCACCTTTATATTGCTCAACAATGTCTAATAGACATTGAGCGGCAAGCTGTGGAAAGCATGGCAATTGAGGCACAACAACTTTAATGTCTGGGCGCTGCTGTTCACAGTACTCTTTCATCAAATTCGCCTTCATTGAAAGTGGCGAACTGTTAAAACCATGGATATACAGTAGTAGCGCCGGTTTGCTCATAAAAGCCTCACAGAAGAAAAAGTAAGCCCGAACATAAAGTTCGGGCGTGATCTTTGGTTAGTAGCCGTTTGAGGTAAAGTCTGGCTGAAACTGCCCATCCGTCAGGCGATTAACCTCAGTAGAAATGTCACCACTCGGGTGAAGCTCTAATTCTCGCCACCCTGGGCACTCTGTGTCTAACGCAAAGTCATCGGAGTTCGGCTTAAACTGCACACAGGTTGAAGGCGTTGCCATCACTCGAATACCATTATAAAGAACATTCATGTCTTGGTGCACATGACCACATAAAATGCCCTTTACGTTCTCAAAACGGTCTACAACTTGCCAAAATGCCTCAGCATCCTTCAGTGTATGCTGGTCAAGCCAAGCACTACCAACTAACAACGGGTGATGGTGCAATAACACAAGTGTGTGTCGGTCTGGGTAGTCAGACAACTTTTCTTCTAATAGGGAAAGTTGCTGATCACTTAAACGCCCATGAGGCACGCCCACAACTTGTGAATCTAGCAAGATCAACTGCCAATGTTCACCTAGCAAAAGGTGCTCAACAGATTGAATTTGAGGTGATGGTAGAACCGTCCCCATGTTTGGTTTGAAGTCGTGATTGCCAGGCAACCAAAAACACGCTTTCTCCAGCGGCGCAATACCCTCGGCAAAACGCTGGTAAGACTCGGCACTGTGATCTTGTGAAATATCACCCGTCGCCAAGATGTATTCAAACTGCACTTGACGATGAAGAACTTCTTTCACCACGGCTTCAAAGCTGTCGGCGGTTCTTACGCTCAGCAAACTGCCCTCATCTGCGGCAAACAGATGAGTATCCGTGATTTGTATAAGCTTTATGCTGTCACTAGATGATTGCAAAATGAAAACCTGATTCGTCCACTATTTAATTTTTTGTTATTTTCCCTTAGTGACGTGACAATCAATTGAAGGCAAGTGGCGATCGACTAATGCCACTTCGTAAACAGAACGTCAGCCATTCACCAAGGAACGTATTAAGTTGATGTTTTTCATCTTTCTGCATCAACTGGTCGTTGGGATAATCATATTTAGCTTTGATGCGAGAGAACTCTCCGCTTGAGCATACTTCAGCAACTCTTGCATCGTGATAAAGCCTGACAGACATCGTCGGTAAAGGAAACACCGGCATCTCATCACTCTGACATATCTCAACAACTGTGGTGTATTTTGTGATTTCATTCACGGTCAGTTGGTAAACCATGTTCGCTGCTTGATAACAACGAATATCACCAACTTCGGCAGAAGCAGGCAGCAAAGCATTGAGCTTAGCGTAGTTGGTCTCATAAGTTCTCATCAGGCCCGCTAAGTCGACATGGTATCGCTGTTTTACCGCTACTTGTGCCATTACTTATTCTCCAACGATTGGGGAAACTCCCCATTGTGATTTCAATTCTTGATGGTTAAGTTGTAACCATTGCAATGCAATGATAGAAGCACCATTTTCGAATTTTCCATCCTTCACCCATTGATACGCAGTTTCGCGACTCAGTACATGAACACGAATATCTTCATTCTCATAGTCTAAACCATGAATGCCATGCGCTTTAGTTGCATCCACTTCTCCAATGAACACATCTAATTTTTCCGAGCAACCACCAGAAGAAGGGTAATAAGAAGTAACCGAGGTGACGCGTCCCACTTGGATCCCTGCTTCCTCTTCTGCTTCTCGACGAATCACTTCTTCAGCGGACTCATCGCGGTCTATCATTCCTGCAACAATTTCGAATTGCCAAGGAGATGAATGTTCCAATGCCCCAACTCGGATCTGTTCAATGATCACAACTTGATCAGTCACAGGATCATACGGGAGCATGGCCGCAGCATGACCACGTTCGAACATTTCTCGTTCGACAATCCCACTCCAACCACCAGCAAATAACCTATGCTTAAAACGGTATTTCACCATTTTAAAGAAACCTTTAAACACGGTTTCCTTTGAGATTATTTCCACATCTTGGGGAGTAAAATCATTTTGTTGCTTGTCACACTGTTGCATTCAACACCTCTCTGAGTGAATCTTGTAGTTTACTCATTGTTATTCGCTTGCTCAAAGGACTTGGCTCAACTTTTTGTACAATAGTTATAAATTATTTTAAGCCTTTCTCAAAAATTTATTGCACAGGTGGATAATTACGTGTAAAAAAGTGCAAAGTTTAGAGTAAATATCGTCCAAATTGAGTTAAACTACTGAGAATTAACCAATCTATTGACCGCGGGAATGGAAAATGAAAAAACTGCTTCCACTATTTATCAGTGCAGCGCTAGGCAGTATGAGCACAGCAGCATGGGCAGACTCCCTTGCTGAAATTTATGACTTAGCAAAACAAAATGACCCACAATTGCTCAGCGTAGCAGCGCAGCGTGATCAAGCTTTTGAAGCAATCAACTCTAGCCGCAGTGCCCTACTACCACAAATCAACTTAACCGCGGGTTATGACATTACACGTGGCGACAGAGATCAAGACTTAGGTGGTAAAGTATCGACGGACCAAAACGTCTTATCTGCTGGCGTTGGCTTTACACAAGAGCTGTACAACCGCGCGTCTTGGATTACCCTAGACACTGCAGAGAAAACGGCACGTCAATCAGATGCAACTTATGCAGCAACGCAACAAGGTTTGATCCTTCGCGTTTCTCAAGCTTACTTTGAAGTACTGCGTGCACAAGACAACCTAGTGTTTGTCCGTGCAGAGAAAGCCGCGGTTGGTCGCCAACTAGAGCAAACTAAACAACGTTTTGAAGTTGGCCTATCAGCAATTACTGACGTACATGATGCACAAGCACAGTTTGATGCAGTATTGGCTGATGAAGTTCTAGCAGAAAACGATCTTATCAACAGCTACGAGTCACTACGTGAAATTACAGGCCAAGAACACAAAAACCTAAATGTTCTTGATACTGCTCGTTTCTCTGCAAGTCGTCCAAGCACACCAGCTGAAACACTAGTAGAAGAAGCAAAAACAACCAACCTAAGCCTTTTATCAGCACGTATTTCACAAGACATTGCGCGTGACAATATTTCGCTAGCTAGTTCTGGTCACCTACCAACGCTATCTCTGGACGGTGGTTACAACTACGCTGATACTGCGGAAAGCATTAACGATAATACAGCCGATGGCTTCAATGTTGGTGTAAACCTAGCCGTGCCACTTTACACAGGTGGTCGTACAACATCTGAAGTGAAACAAGCGGAATACAGCTACGTTGCTGCTAGTGAAAACCTAGAAGCTGAATACCGTAGTGTTGTGAAAGAAGTGCGAGCACAAAACAACAACATTAACGCCTCTATCGGCGCACTAAAAGCGTACGAACAATCTGTGGTTTCTGCACAGTCTGCACTTGAAGCAACAGAAGCTGGTTTCGATGTTGGTACTCGTACTATCGTTGACGTGCTAGACGCAACTCGTCGTCTTTACGATGCAAACAAAAACCTTTCAGATGCACGTTACAACTACATTCTTGCAGGTCTTCAGCTACGCCAAGCAGTTGGTACGCTAAGTGAGCAAGACATCCTAGATGTAGACGCGGGCCTTAAGCCAGCAAAATAAACGTCTAAGTAACACGAAAAACGCCAGTTGATTTCAACTGGCGTTTTTTTTGGGCTAAGTAACCAAGCCAAGTGCGCTCTAGGCCCCTTCCCCTTCGAAGGGGAGGATTAGGAAGGGGTTGCTTCTCGATCTAATTGACGACACTGGTTTTCAATCAGACCGAGTATTCCCCCCCCTCTAACTCCCCCTTGAAAAGAGGGAGGTCTGGAATACGTTTGTGGTTAGATGCACTCCTCCAAAAACAACAAAGGCCGCTCGAAAGCGACCTTTAACAATCAATTTGTAGTAATCAGTTTGGCGAGCAAGGTATTAACCCTTACCACCTTTGATAGCGTTGATGATCTCGCTGGTTGAACAACCATCTTCAAAGTTCAGTACACGAACTTCACCGCCTGCAGCGATCACTTCTTTACCACCCGCGATCTCTTCTGGTTTGTAATCACCACCTTTCACCAATAAGCTAGGCAGCACTTCTGAGATCAAACGCTGTGGTGTGTCTTCACTGAACGGTACAACCCAATCAACCGCGCCAAGACCCGCCAAGACTGCCATACGACGATCGGTTGGGTTCACTGGACGACCTGGGCCTTTCAAGCGTTTCACAGAGTCATCAGTATTCACTGCAACGATTAGGCGGTCACCTAACTCAGCAGCATGATTTAGGTAAGAAACATGACCTGCGTGTAGAATATCGAAACAACCATTGGTCATCACAACCTTCTCGCCTTTTGCACGTGCTTTCTTCACGGCTTCAATCAGCGCTTGCTCTGAAATCACGCCGTAGTCTGTATCTTGACTGCCGTGAATAGCTTCAGCCAATTCAATCTCAGATAGTGTTGATGTACCTAATTTACCAACCACAACACCTGCGGCTGCGTTTGCTAGTGCACAAGCTTCTTCAAACGATTTACCAGCGGCTACCGATGCTGCTAATACAGAAATAACCGTATCACCCGCACCTGTTACGTCATACACTTCTTTCGCTTGTGTCGGTAGGTGAAATGGCTCTGCACCACGGCGAATCAATGTCATGCCGTTTTCGCTGCGTGTCACCAACAGAGCTTCAAATTCGAACTCTTCAACTAAAGCTAGCGCTTTTTCTACTAACTCTTGGTCAGATTTCACTTTGCCCACAACGTCTTCAAACTCTTTCATGTTTGGAGTCAGAAGGGTTGCGCCACGGTAGCGTTCGAAATCCGCCCCTTTAGGGTCAATAAATACGGGAATGTTTGCTGCGCGTGCTTTTTGGATGTACGCCTGTACATGCTCAAGCGAACCTTTTGCGTAGTCAGACATGATGACCGCTTTCACGCTTGGTAGCGCGGCTTCCATGCGAGACAATACAGGCTCTGCATCTGTGTTCTCGAACTTGTCTTCAAAATCCAAACGAATCAACTGTTGACCACGGCTCATGACACGCAGTTTAGTAATCGTTGGGTATTCAGGAAGCGCCACAAAGTCGCATTTTACTTTTAGCGAGTTCAGGGTTTCAGTCAGCACTTTCGCTGGCTCATCCATACCCGTTAGACCAACAATGTGAGCGTGACCGCCAAGTGAAGCAATATTCATTGCGACGTTCGCAGCACCACCTGGACGCTCTTCATTGTTTTCTACTTTCACAACAGGTACTGGCGCTTCAGGAGAAATACGTCCAGTCGGGCCATACCAGTAACGATCTAGCATGACATCGCCGATGATAAGCACACCAGCGCTGTTGTAATCAGGTAGAATTGGTTTCATTATTGGTCTCCAAAAATTAAATCGTGGTGAGTTTAACACAGCCTTTTTCTAGGCTGAACCTTGCACATGACTTCTGCTTAGGCAAACCATTGATTCCATGCTTGCTTCACCCACTCGCGCTCCGCAACAAACTTATCTTCCGCCACATCAGCATCCAAATTAAGTAAGTTACGGCGATGAATCTCATCACGCATCGATGTGTATGCGCGAGTTAACTGCATCGCTTGATTTTCTTCCATAACACCCTGAGCAATCAAGGTTTCAAAAATTCTTACGTTATCGCACCAACGTATTAGTTTAGGCTTACTGTGACTGTAGTTGAGCACAAGGTATTGAGCGAGAAATTCAACGTCGGTAATACCGCCCTTATCCTGCTTAAGCATAAAGCGCTCAGACTTTTTCCCGCCAAGGTGATCACGCATTTTTTCCCGCATATCGACCACCTGCTTCTTCAGCGTATCTTGGTCACGCGATTTACACAGCACATCATGGCGCGTGTTATGGAAAGCTATCGCTAATGGTTCGTCACCATAAATCATGCGAGCACGTACTAACGCCTGATGTTCCCAAGTCCACGCATCTTGATGTTGATAATCGTCAAATGCATCGGTCGGGCTTACAAGTAATCCTGATGCACCAGAAGGGCGTAAGCGAGTATCCACTTCGTACAGAATGCCTGATGCAGTGCGGGTCGAGAAAATATGAATGATGCGCTGTGCCAAACGAAGGTAAAACTGACGACCGTCGATTTCTTTCTTACCATCGGTATACACATTCACCGGACAATCGTGCATAAACACAATGTCGAGATCTGAGTTGTAGCCCAATTCCCAACCACCAACTTTCCCATAACCAATCACAGCAAAACCTTTACCTTCACGATCTTTTACGTGTGTTGGTTCACCATACTTTTCCGACACTTGTAGCCAAGCTTGGTTCACTACGGCTTCTACGATGGCTTCAGCTAAGTAAGTTAAGTGGTCACTTACTTTCATCACTGGTAACACTCCAGCAATGTCTGCTGCAGCAATGCGGAGGATGCAAATCTGCTTGAACTGACGCAACGCTTCCATTTGCTGTTCCATATCATCCTCTGGAATACGAGCAAGGAAGTCGCGCAGCTCCGTTCGGTAGCTGTCGAGTGGGATTGGGTTATAAAGGTGCTGAGGGTCGATCAGCTCATCAAGCAGTATTGGGTAACGCGATAGCTGCTCGGAAATCATCGGACTTGCAGTACACAGACGCACCAATTGCACCAATGCGGCTGGGTGCTCATCCAGCAATTCTAAATACGTAGTGCGCGTGCAAATGTTATGCAGCAAATGCAGAACTCGTGGCAGACCAAACTGTGCATCAGGATGGGCGAACACCGCATCGAAGACTTTCGGCATTAACTTAGTTAAGACTTCACGCCCACGTGGGCCAAGCGTTTTTTTCGCTAAGTCTGCCTTAAATTGCATGATGGTTTTAGCAAGCGCTTCCGAGTTCTCCGTTTTGATGTCTTCTTGCAACACGTGTTCAAGCACATCTTGCTTGGTCGCCATGTCCCAAAGTTCATGGAAATGACGTGCGATGGTTTCCGTCTCGTCCTCTTCGTCATCACCAATTAAGTTCTCAAACACCTTATGTACGTTAGCCATATGCTGTTGAGTTTGAGCCATCAAATCATCCCAAGCATCAAATCGCATCGCAATGGCCAGTTTTAGGCGTTCATCATCGCAATCAGGCAAGGTTTGGGTTTGTTTATCGGCCATCGCTTGCAGCAAGTTTTCCAGCTTACGTAAGTATTTATAGGCCGTTTCTAAATTCTCGACTTCTGATGGGGTTAACTGGCCTAATTCACCAATGGCATTCAAGGTTTCTAGTAAACCACGACCTCGCAAAGAAGGCTCTCGACCACCACGAATTAACTGGAATACTTGAGCAATAAACTCAATTTCACGAATGCCACCAGCGCCTAATTTAATGTTGTTACTCAAACCACGGCGACGTACTTCACTGCTGATCATCGATTTCATTCGACGCAGAGATTGAATCGCACTGAAGTCGATATAACGGCGGAACACAAATGGGCGCAGCATCTGGCGCAATTCTTGGTATTGCGGATACATTTCGCTGCCCATGACGCGTGCTTTGATCATCGCGTAACGTTCCCAGTCGCGCCCTTGCTCTTGATAATAATCTTCGAGAGCTGCGTAGCTCATGACCAAGGGGCCACTTTCACCAAACGGACGTAGACGCATGTCAACGCGGTAACAGAAACCATCAAAGGTTTGTTGGTCGAGCGCTTTAATGATGCGTTGACCCAAACGGGTAAAGAACTGTGCATTGGCAATACTACGACGTGCACCTTGCGTCTCACCATTTTCTGGATAGGTGAAGATCAAGTCGATATCGGAAGAAAAGTTCAGCTCGCCACCACCCAACTTACCCATACCGATGATCAGCATAGGTTGCGCTTCGCTTTCGGCATTGGTTGGGGTTCCCCACTCATTGCAACAAATCTTATATTGCCATTGGTAGGTCTCGAAGATCATCGCTTCTGCCAATTGTGATAAGTGACTAAGTGACTCTTCTAGCGTCCAAGTGTGGGTGAAGTCTTTCCACGCAATGTAGACCATTTCACGGTTGCGAAATTGGCGCAGCACACGGTGTCCAGCCATTTCATCTTGGCATTCCACCAGAAGCTCTGCGAGGCGTGTACGATAAGCTTGTTGTCGACTGCTTTCTGCCAGCATGCTTGGCAAGTTTTGTGCGAGTGTCTCATCACGATGAATCGCTTCGGTTATGAACTTACTGAGACCTGAAACGAAACGGAACTGCTCGGTAATCTCGGTTGGCCATTGTTGAACGTATCCCGCTTGTTCCGCATTTTGTACCGCAGAATCCGCGACAGAAATCAGTGACGAAGGCAGCTGCATTTTTCTTCCTTGTTTGAAAAGCACTGTGATTAGGTGTTATCACTTATTTATACCAGAGTTAGCACAAATAAAAACGCCCACAAAAGGTTTGTGGGCGTTTTATCAAAGCTTGTTAGACTTAGACTTGGAAGGATTTAATCTTCTCATCTAACTCTTCGGCATTACTTTGCATCATTTCAGACGTTTCAAGCAACTCCGTCACAACAACAACAGATGCTTCCACCAACTCACGAACGTTAGTGAGGTTTTGGCTCATTTCTTCTGCGACGCTACTTTGTTGGCCTGAAGCCGTCGCAATCTGGAAGTTCATGTCGTTGATTTGTGTCACTTGACCAACGATGCCATCCAGTTCAGAGCCTGCATTGGACACCAACTCAACTCCTTCAGCTGCTTCCACCACGCTCTTTTCCATCAATTCGACGGCAGATTCAGCACTCGATTGAAGCTGTGTGATCATTTCTTGAATTTCAACGGTCGCTTGTTGTGTACGCTGGGCAAGGTTACGAACCTCATCCGCAACCACGGCAAAACCTCGACCTGCTTCACCTGCACGTGCCGCTTCAATCGCTGCGTTCAACGCAAGTAGGTTAGTTTGCTCTGAGATACCTTGAATGGTCCCTACTACACTACCAATCGCTTCTACGCGTTCTTCTACTTGGTTAACGGCACTTGCCGAAGACGCGATATCAGAAGAGAGTTCACTCATTTTAGACACGGTTTTTTGCAAGAACTGCTGGCCAGTCACCGCTTGAGTTGAAGCTTGCTCGGTTAAAGTTGACGCTGTTTGCGCATGTTCAGCTACAGTTTGTACGGTTGAAGACATCTCGCTCATGGCCGTCGCAAGCTGGTCGATTTCATTAAACTCTTCTTGTGCTGACTCTTTCGTCTCGGACATGCTCAATGTCATCACCTCTGTGAGAGTAGAAAGCTCTTCCGAAGAGTTGATTTGCATTTGAATGACATCATGCAGTTGGCGACGAGTGGTCTCAAGTTCACGAGCCACATCGCCGTATTCGTCTTTACAATCCATTCCAAAAGGAACAGAAAGGTTCTTACTTGCCATTAATTTGATGGCTTCATTAAGGTATTGCGTCTGACGCAACATCACGCGCGCAGCGGCCAGCAGTAGTACCACAAACACCACAATTAAGATCGCTGTTTGCCAAGCAACTTGAGTGAGATACGCTTCATAATGCTGCTGGGCAACTTGTTCGTTCTGAGTTGCCGCTAGTAATGAATCGTAGAATGTGCTCGCATCCCACAGTTGCTTCGCCACAATTAGGATGGTGCTAAATACCATCAACATGACCATTTTCGGAACGAGCTTGATGTCGGATATCACCCTTTCCCACGGCTTAAATGCCAGCTTTTCCATTGTCAGTTCTCCACCGAGTCTTATATAGTCTTACTTATACTTATGCGCGCACTTAACGTTGCCTGCGCGATTTATTTCGAGCTTCGTATGAAAAACCATGATATCAAAGACAGCACCAAACCGATGGGGCTGCTATCACTAATATTGTCCTTTATGGCACTATTTGTGATCTCTGGCCTGTTGTTTTTCCCGCTTGATAACGAAACCCGTCAAGTTCTTATCGGTCTGGATTTTATAATCTGTAGTATTTTTCTATTACAGCTCACCATAGATTTGATCCGGGCCACAGATCGCAGGTCATTTCTTAAGCATCACTGGATCGATTTTGTGGCGAGTATCCCAATGGTTGAGCCTTTACGCTTCGCTCGACTGTTTCACATCTTGCGTGTCATTTTGGTCTTACGCTCTTCAAAGTTCATTCTTTTACAGCTCAAGCAAAACCGCCGAGAAACCACTCTAGCCTCTATCTTATTGCTAATGGTGGTTCTGATAACTCTTGGTTCCAGTGCCATGCTGTTTATTGAAGGACAAAGTCCTGAGGCAAACATCCAAACGGGAACAGATGCATTGTGGTGGGCATTTGTGACCATCTCAACCGTTGGTTATGGTGACCATTATCCGGTGACGACAGGCGGCAAACTACTGGCTGTACTAGTCATCATCTGTGGTGTCGGTATCTTCGGTATGATTTCTGGTTTGATTACATCGATTCTGACTGCGCCAACCAGACAGCAAGATCATCGCTCCAAAAATAAAGAAAAGCTGTTAGAGCAGGTGCTAGACAGACAAGAACAGATTTTGAACCGGCTACAAGTGATTGAAGAAGAGCTTCAAGAACAAAAGCAGCAGACAAAAAAATAGGACCCTAAGGTCCTATTTTTTATTGTTTGATCTTACTCTTGCCAGTAGGGCTCAACTTCCACGCTGATGGCTCGCGTCTGATCCATCGCGTGCAAAATAGAACGCTCTTGACGATGTAACCAACGTTCCAGTTGCTCTTGCTCTTCCCCTTCTAACATACCAACCAATGGCAATAGATGGTTCAACATCAGCAAGTCATCAATACCATGCACTAAATCAGCCCATGGCAGTCGGAAACTATTACGTTCTTCCGAATCGTACAAACTCGCAAAGCCAATACCCGTATAGAGATTTCGCAATAGGCGGTAACGTTGATCAACGTATTCTTGTCCTGACAGCTGACGCTCCGCTGGGAACGCTTCCATCAGCTCCGCCCAAGTGCGATCCAATTGCGTGACAGAAAACGGCTGGATATTCGCAGACATTTTTTCACGAGCTTTGTCGTCTAAGAAAGGTTGCCAACCACGAGTGAGAATCCAACGGCTCAAATCCAATAGCAGACCGGTGTAACGTGCCGAACTGAGGAGTTGAAGGGTCTCTTCACGACCAGGCAGCTCTTCTAGTTGCTGCGTCAACTCAGAAACTAAGAACTTACGAGCATCCAGTTTACGTAAAACATTACCTTTATCATCTAAAAGCTCCTCTAAATGCGCGTGCTCGTCTAGCCACTCTAGCTCTTCTTCCAACCATTTTAGTTCTTGGCGTAAAATCGCACTGGCGCGACGCGGCACCATACCACCAAAGATAGTCAGAGTCTGACGAATAAAACGAATTGAATTACCAATTTCGCGCAGAGCCTCAACACTGTCTCTTTCAGTAAAAATTTGCTCATGGTAATGCCAATGAGAAAGCGCATGTTCTAACGAGTTAATAAAGCAGTACTCTACGGTATCTGTCTTACTACTATCGACTAAAGACAAAGGCTTCACTTCATCCCCTGCATAGCCACTCGCCAAGCGGTAACCTTTTGCGGCTTTGCTCAGGTTACCCAAGCGCATACCGCCGGCTTCACATAGACTACGAGCAAGAGTAAACAGTGCATCGGTTTGACCTGATTTCAGTTCCAGTTCAACTTCGCAAATAGGATCTTGTTTCTCTTCCCCTTCGGCATCAACAGCAATTACAGCACCTTGGTCAAAAGCCACTTCGATTTGACTGCCATCAGGCATACCAATCAGCCACTGCTCACGAGTGAAGTTGGTAGAGAATAGAGGGGTCAATTCTGATTGCAGCGTCGCAACGTCTTTACCTACTGGCCAAATGTCAGAAGGGTGAAGCGTGAGTTCTGGCTCATTACTGGTGTGCTCAGCATTGTATTCTGGTCTTTGATGAAGGCCCGCTACAACGCGTCCTGCTGTTTTTACAGTTTGGACAAAAACGTCATCAAAACGGCGAATTCTTAAACCAATGTCGTGCTGTCTTAACCATTTATCAGCGGTATCAAAATAGGTGTTACCCAAGTCACGACAACTGTGCTGAAGTACTTTTGTTTCAGAAATTTTTGCTCTTAAAGTTTCTGAAAATTCAGGAGAAACAAAAAACTTCAGTTCTATCTCGGTTTCCATAGCTATACCTTTCAAAGCAGATAGAAACAGGATATTGCCTAATTTCTCACACGGCAAGAAAGAAATATCACCGGAATGATGATCTAAAACAGTTTTAAAGAGTGATTTAATGCGTTACCATGCGCGCCTTTATAGCCATCGTTCAACATTTCGCCAAGAAATGGTGTATGTTTTTTTAAGGTTATAGCTATTAGGTTGAATGACCATGCCAGTAAATACAATTATGGGGTTATTTGCAAAGTCCCCAATTAAGCCTTTGCAACGCCACGTTGTCTGTGTCAACGAATGTTGTTCACACTTGGTTAAGTTCTTTGAAGTGTCTTCAAAGGGTGACTGGGAAAAAGCAGCAGAAATTCGCGCTCAAATTTCTCACCTAGAGAAAGAAGCAGACGTTCTGAAACGTGAAATCCGTCTAAAACTGCCTCGCGGTTTGTTCATGCCAGTCGATCGTACTGACATGCTTGAGCTTCTGACTCAACAGGACAAACTTGCTAACCTGGCAAAAGACATTGCTGGCCGTGTATATGGCCGTCAACTTGTCATTCCAGAGGCTCTCCAATCAAATTTCCTCGCTTACGTTCAACGATGTCTTGATGCGGCTGACCAGGCGCAAAAAGTGATCAATGAACTTGATGAACTTCTTGAAACTGGCTTTAAAGGCCGTGAAGTAACGCTAGTTGCTGAAATGATTAATCAACTAGATGTTATCGAAGATGACACCGATGCCATGCAGATTGAATTACGCCAACAATTGATGGCGATTGAACCTGACATGAACCCTATCGACGTCATGTTCTTGTACAAGATTCTTGAATGGGTAGGTGGTATTGCCGACCAAGCGCAGCGCGTAGGTGCTCGTTTGGAAGTCATGCTATCTCGATCTTAAATCATAAGTTAACGACATAACGAAGAGCATTACGAATGCAAGTCAGATGGACGATGACGAGATTCACCGTCTTATGGGCTGATGCGCGCTAAATTTTGCTCCGCTTGTTATAAAACAACTAGGTATTACGATGGATATCCTCGCTAACTACGGCACTGTCCTGATTATTGTTGCAGCAGCTTTCGGTTTCTTGATGGCTATTGGTATTGGTGCGAATGACGTTGCGAACGCAATGGGCACCTCAGTCGGCTCGAAAGCACTAACCGTTAAACAAGCGATCATTATCGCAATGATCTTTGAATTTGCGGGTGCATACCTTGCAGGTGGTGAAGTTACCGATACGATCCGTAAAGGTGTTATCGAAACCTCTCTATTCGCACATCAACCTGATGTTCTTGTATTTGGCATGATGTCTGCGCTTCTAGCGGCTGGTACATGGCTACTACTTGCGTCATACATGGGCTGGCCTGTTTCTACGACCCACTCGATCATCGGTGCAATCATCGGTTTCGCATGTGTGTCTGTAGGTACTGAAGCGGTTGACTGGGCAAGTGTTCAAGGCATTGTTGGCAGCTGGATTATTACGCCGGTTATCTCAGGTTTCTTTGCTTACGTTATCTTTGTCAGTGCCCAACGCCTGATTTTTGATACTGAGAACCCACTATTCAACGCAAAACGTTTCGTTCCAGTTTACATGTTCATCACGACAATGGTGATTGCACTTGTAACCATCAAAAAAGGCCTGAAACACGTTGGCCTTCACCTAAGTAACGGTGAAGCATGGATGTGGGCAGCGGTAATCTCAGCAGCAGTAATGGCTGGCGGTTACTTCTACATTCAGAAGAAATTCGCGAACCGTGAAGAAGACCACGGCTTCGCAGGTGTTGAAGGTATCTTCTCTGTACTGATGGTTATCACTGCGTGTGCGATGGCATTTGCACACGGTTCTAACGACGTAGCGAACGCGATCGGTCCACTGTCTGCGGTTGTTTCAACGGTTGAGCACATGGGTGAAATCACAGGTAAGAGCACCATCGCATGGTGGATTCTTCCTCTAGGTGGTTTTGGTATCGTCGTTGGTCTTGCGACACTTGGTCACAAAGTAATGGCAACCGTTGGTACAGGCATCACAGAACTAACACCAAGCCGTGGTTTTGCAGCGCAGCTTGCTACAGCATGTACGGTTGTTCTAGCGTCAGGTACTGGTCTACCTATTTCAACGACTCAGACACTGGTTGGTGCGGTTCTAGGTGTTGGTTTCGCTCGCGGTATCGCAGCACTAAACCTAGGCGTAGTACGTAACATCGTAGCTTCATGGATTGTTACCCTACCAGCAGGCGCACTATTGGCAGTCGTATTCTTCTACGGCATCCAAGCGATGTTCTCGTAAGACAGACCGTCAATAGATTGTAAGCGCTTTGTCATTATTGACTCAAACGCACAGAAAGGGAGGCTTTGCCTCCCTTCTTTGTTGCACCGAAGTTTGAAACTGCATAATATTCGTCTATTTCCGGCTCCAATCATTCGGTGCCAAAGCTGTATCCAAGAAAATCGTTAAGGGATTTATTGTGAAAAAACTATTCATCACGGTTTTGTTTACTTTGCTAGCAGCGCCAGCGGCACTAGCGGCAGACCGTTATATTTCTGATGACCTATTCACTTTTATGCACTCTGGTCCAAACAACACTTACCGCATTATGGGTAGTGTTAACGCAGGCTCTAAAGTACAACTGCTGCAAGCAAATAAAGACACAGGTTACACACAGATTCGAGACGACCGCGGCCGCACTGGTTGGGTGCAAAGCAAGTTCGTCACAAACCAAGAGAGCATGGCAATTCGTATGCCTCGCATTGAGAAAGAACTGAAAGAAGTGAAGTCTCAACTTGCGAACGCTCGTCAAAACTCAGACACAGAGAAAGCGGGCCTAGTGACGTCACTGGAAACGCGTAACCAGCAAATATCTGACCTTGAGAAGAAATACTCAGAGATCAGTGACCAACTGACTTCTGTAGAAACAGAGAACCGCGAGCTTCGCGCTAAGCTAGACACCCAAAAAGACGACATGCTACTTAAGTACTTCACTTACGGTGGTGGTGTTGCAGGTCTTGGTTTGCTGTTTGGTTTGATTCTTCCGCATATCATGCCACGCAGAAAGAAATCACCAGCAGGCTGGGCATAATCGCTTTCAGCTAAACGGATAAAGAAAAGCCAGTCGTACTCGACTGGCTTTTTTGTTGGCTTCGTTTAACGAGATACCTTGTTACTCCCCCATTGAACTGGATGCTCGTCGTCTATCCGTTGCGCCGTAAATCTTGCCATCCTTAACTTCAATCGCATTCAACCCACTCACCACAGGTATTACGTGCACTGGGTAACCTAATTCCATGAACTCCGGAACGAGCATTTCTGCAAAGGTCTTCTTCTCCACCAACAAGCCAGTCGGATCGTAGGGCTTAGTTCGGTCAATCTTGGTGCCGTATTGAATATTCGGTAGATCAATCGCCTCCTGCGCAGACAAGTTCCAGTCGAGAACCCCTACAAGGGTCTTTAAAACATAACCTGGGATTTGCGAACTGCCAGGAGAGCCCACAACCAAACGTAAGTCATTGCTGCTGTCCATGACCATTAAAGGCGTGATGGCTGATCGCGGACGTTTACCTGCCTCAATGGCATTTTGCGTCGGTTTACCATTGACTGTTGGCATGGGAGAGAAGTTTGCCATTTGCGCATTCAAAATCACGCCATCGACCATCACACCCGCTCCCATTCCAGTCCCAACGGTACTGGTCATCGCAATGGCATTGCCCTCTTTATCAATGATGGAAATATGCCCGGTATCTTTGCTCTCAAAGCCTTGGTATTGCGCATACTGCATTGGCGTTACCTGTCCAGCTTTCGGACTATCTTTTGCCACACCATAATCTGGAATCAATTCTCGTCTTTCATCGAGATAATCGTTATCCAACAGTTGCTCAATCGGAGTCTCTATATAATCAGGGTCACCGGCGTAAGCGATGCGATCGGCTTTTGCAACACGCATTGCCTCCGTCATCAAACGCCAAGGTTCAACATCTGTTTTCTCCATTTGAGAGAGACCATAAGGTTCAAGCAACTTAAGGCTTTGTGCGACCATCACTCCACCAGAAGCCGGATAACCAAATGACACAACCTTATTGCCTCGATACTCGGTCTCAATGATGTCACGTTGCTTAACTTGGTAGTTTTTGAAGTCCGACAAAGACAGCTTCTCATGTTGGTCGCCAATACGGCTGTTGACTGTCTCAACGATGTGCTTACCAAACTCACCGCCATAGAGGTATTCATCACCTTGTCGAGCGATCTGTTTTAGCGTTTCGGCCATCTTAGGGTTCTTCATCAACGTGCCTGTCGGCTTAATCTCATCGCCTTGCCAATACAGTGCTTTTATCTCTGGGTCTTGTTTCAACCGCGCTTGCTCGCGTACGACAATATCGTAGGTGTAGCTGTTCATAGCATAACCTTCGCTTGCCAATTCAATTGCAGGCTTCATCAATTCAGACCACGCAAGCTTGCCGTATTGCTCATGTGTGGAATAGAGCAATCGTAAGGTTCCCGGAACAGCAATAGAACGAGGGCCAAGAATGTCATTGCGGCTAAGTACTTCTCCGTTTTCTACAAACATATTCGGGTTCGCACTAGAAGGCGCTTCATCTCGACCATCAAGCGCAAGAAACTGTTGCTTATCGTGCTGGTAAAACAAAGCAAATGTACCGCCACCGATACCTGTCATATCCGGTTCAACGACCGACATCACCATCTGCATCGCCACCATGGCATCAACCGCGTTACCGCCTTGCTTCAATATCGTGTAACCAGCACTGCTCACATAAGGATTGGTTGCGCTTACCATAAAATGCTCACCAGTATTATCTGGCGTAATCGGAAAAGGTTCAGGCTTTGCGGCATAGCTCACCGCGGCAACCAAGCTCAAAGAAAAAGTAAGAATACGCATACGTTCCGTATAGACTCCTGTAATTTTATAGAGGTCTAACGTTGACCAAATGCTTATTGCCAAGTTCGTCAATATGGTGTTTTTTTACACAACCCTGACCCGATAGGCATGATCAATCCATCAGCAATATCGAAGCCCTTTTAAGCACTGGTGTAAGGTATATTTTGTTTCTTTGACGGTTTGGAAATCATTAACCAAACCAATAGGGAGAAGCTTGTAGAAGAGACAAAAAAGCCAGCGAATAACTTCACTGGCTTCTATTAGATTCGGGTTAGATCGTTACCCTTTCCATTCATATAATGCAGGAATTCGGATCTGTTCCCCTTGGAACTCGACGATCACCGCTTGTGGTTGGATCTCTTTTAACGTGATTTGACCATCCACCACATCACCTTGGTGGTATTCAACGTTATTGATCTTCACCCAACGTCGCTTAGTATCGCTTGAATACATGTGCGTTTGTAAATTCAATGCCGGCAAGCGGCCATGCCATTGGCGTGCATCATGCTCAAGATCGTTCATCTGAGCTTCTGAGCGCGTAGGCTGATCATTGTTCGCCATCGCATTTTCAACTTTCATCGCTAAATCAGGGGACAACGAAGACAAGTCGAGATCATCTAACGACAGTCCGAGATCATCCTGCCCAACTTTCGTTTGCGAAGTCTGCTTTGTTTTCTCTGGCACAGAAAGTAATGATTGCTCACCCGGCACTGATTCATTACTCACATAATCTTGCCCGACAAAGGTGCCCATACTTCTCGATAACTCTGCGCTTGGCCACTCACGTTGCAACTGAGCAAGCTGAGTCACCTCAGGGTAGTCAAGCGTTTCAAAGTTTGGTCTTAACTTAACAGGCTCAGGAGCTTGAACTGGCACTTGAACCGTCATCGGCTCTTGGGCAACCCTGGGGGCTTGCATTTCTGGCGTCAAAAGGTCCATATACCAAGCGACGCCAACAGCGGTTAGGCTTACAGGCAGTAGAAAAAGCCCAATGTGTTTCATCATCGGCATTATGCTTCCTCCTCATTGATTTGCGCTAAGGCTGGAGCATCAGGTTGCGCGCTTTGTTGTAAGCGCTCTAATGTACGTTGACCTGCAATGCCATCCACACCAATGCCTTGCCAGCGCTGGAAGAGTTCCACACGCTCTTTCATTGCACCATCATAAATGTCTGTACTTAGTGGTTGTTCATTTACCGCTTCTGCCAGCAACTTGTCCAACACTTCAATTGCAGGCCCTTCCATATCAAGACGCAGAGTATCTTTTAGAGGCGCTTGCCATAACTCGATGATATTGCCCTGCCACAGTGGTTTTAGCCACGATATAGGTAGGCGTAGGCGCTCCTTACCATTGAGCACTTCCACCTTACCGTCACCAATCGCATACAAAATGACGTAACCCACTTCCCCTTGATAATTCAGTTCTAATATCACTGGACGATTCTGCTGAACCAATAACGGCCATGTTGCCATCTTTCGCTCACAACGCATTGTTGATTGTGGCTCAGATAAACAAAGATTGTCGCGAACTGAAGCGCGGTAGCCCCATAGTTTGTAAAGATCGTTAACGGCTAAATTTGATTGGGTTTGTGCTAACAGTTGTTCACGCTGTTCATTGGTCAATTGCTCATTAACAATTGGGGCAACAACCGCTGGTTGTATTGGCGTTTGAGCAGCAACCGTAGGTGCAGTATTTGTTGGCACCTCCATAGGCATATTGTGCGTCACTACCCAACCAACACCTAATGCCGCAAACACACCAATGGCAACCGAGCCCCACGCAGGCCATTCAAAGCTACGGCGAATTGGCTTATCCTGCTGATAAATCTCGGCTTGGAACTGCATCACCTCTTCACACGCTTGATGTACTGTCTGTCGATCAACGACTACATTGCCCTTGTAGTAACTCATGTTCAGTGACTTATCACACACAAGGTTGATAAGGCGTGGAATACCGTGGCTATACTTGGCGATCAGCTTAGTCGAACTGCGATCGAACAACTGCTGGTCACCACCCGCGGTATGCAAACGAAACGCAATGTAGTCAGCGGTTTCCTTTTCATCCAACGGCAATAAGTGATAACGACCAGTAATACGCTGTGCAAGCTGACGTAGCTGCGTCGTTTGCAGCAAGCGTTGTAGCTCTGGCTGGCCAACCAAGAGCACTTTAAGCAGCTTTCTGGTGTCCGTTTCTAAGTTGGTAAGTAGACGCAACTGCTCAAGAACATCAGCGGCGAGGTGCTGCGCCTCATCAATCACTAATAACGTCGTCCAACCTAATTTATGGTTACGCAGCAAGTACTCATGAATCGCTTGGTTAAGCTGCTTGAGCGTCGCATCTTGCGGATAAGTCACTTTGAACTCATCACAAATAGCCTCAAGCAAGTCTCGGCTAGAAAAGGTTGGATTAAGAATCAAGCCTGCTTTGGTGTTCTCATCCAAATTCGCCAACATGGCTTTCGCGACGGTGGTTTTGCCTGTCCCTACTTCGCCTGTCAGCATGGCAAAACCACCACCATCGCCTAACCCCGCCTGAAGATGCGTGATCGCCTCTTTATGACGTTGGCTCAGATACAGATAACGCGAGTTTGGAACAATCGAAAATGGCAGTTCAACAAACCCGAAAAAGTCCTTATACATTAGGATCTCCAGCTAAAACCCTCCCGCAATCAAATCGGGATATTCCTTATTAGACTTAAACAAAGCGCTAAGTTCTTTTAGATGTGAAGAAAAGTACCATTGCTTGCTACAATGTCCAACGTCATATCCATAAATTAAGAGGTAATCCGTGCAAGTTTATTTAGTTGGTGGTGCAGTTCGAGATCATTTGCTCGGAATCGACAGTTATGACAAAGATTGGGTGGTTGTCGGCTCGACACCAGAAATGATGCAAAGCCAAGGCTACACAGCTGTCGGGAAAGACTTTCCTGTGTTTCTTCATCCCAAGACTAAAGAAGAGCACGCCCTTGCACGAACCGAAAGAAAATCTGGTGCGGGTTACACTGGCTTTGAATGTTTCTTTGATCAAAGCGTCACGCTAGAAGAAGACCTTATCCGACGAGATCTCACCATCAACGCCATGGCGATGGATAATGACGGCAATCTATATGATCCTTATGGTGGCCAACAAGATTTGCAGGCGAAAGTGCTACGTCATGTATCGGAAGCTTTTGTTGAAGACCCTCTACGTGTTCTGCGTGTGGCCCGTTTCGCGGCAAAGTTGGCGCATTTGGGCTTTAGCGTGGCAGAAGAAACCATTCAACTAATGCGTGAGATCGCAGAATCTGGCGAGTTGAGCACCCTTACTCCAGAACGTGTTTGGCAAGAATGGCATAAGTCGCTTTCTACTTCCCGCCCAGACGTATTCTTATCTGTTTTAAGAGAGTGCGGTGCGTTAGCCATCGTCCTGCCAGAAATTGATGTCCTGTTTGGCGTACCTCAGCCAGAAAAGTGGCATCCAGAAATCGATACAGGTATTCACACTCTTATGGTGGCCGAGCAAGCAGCAAAGCTGAGTGATTCATTGCCGGTTCGATTTGCCGCACAAGTACATGATTTAGGCAAAGGCGTCACGCCAGAAAGCGAATGGCCGAGTCACAAAATGCATTGTCACACAGGTTTAAAGTTGATTAAAAAGCTGTGTGCTCGCGTGCGCGTTCCTAATGAATTTCGTGACTTGGCATTAATGGTCTGTGAGCAACACTCTAACATCCACCGAGCCGCCGAGCTTAAACCACAAACCATCATAAAAATCCTCAACAAGTTTGATGTGTGGCGTAAGTCAGAACGTTTGCAAGATATTTTAATCTGTTGCCAAGCCGATCATGCAGGTCGAAAAGGCTTAGAAGACCAACCTTACCCGCAAGCAGAGCTGTTTATGCAAGCTTACCAAGCTGCGGCCTCTGTCGATGTACAAGCTATCATTAAAGACGGCTTCAAAGGCCCAACTATTCGCGATGAACAAGAGAAGCGCCGCGTCGAAGCAGTAAGAGTTACGCTAGGAAAATAAGCCGATAGGTACATAACGAACAAACAAAAACGCCCGCTATAGAAAGCGGGCGTTTTCATTCGGATTGGGTTTAAGCCGTCAGCAAGAAAGCAAACAAGCCAAAACCTAGAATCAGACGGTAGATAACGAATGGTGTCATGCCCATGCGTGAAATCATCTTCAAGAAGAAGTGGATACAAATATACGCACTGATAAATGAAGTCACGATACCCGTAAGTAAGAAGCCAACATGCACAGGTTCGCCGCTGGTTACTAACTTCATCCCTAAGTAGCCACCAGCCAAAGTGATGATTGGTATCGACATTAAGAATGAGAAACGAGCCGCCGCTTCACGGGTAAAGCCTAAGTAAAGCGCCGCGGTGATGGTTGCACCAGAGCGTGAAGTACCAGGGATCATCGCAAGTGCTTGAGCAATACCAATAAACAGTGCTTTCTTCCAACCCGTTTGGTATTCATCCGCGATTTGCTCTGCGTTCTTATCCACCCACCACAGCAACAAACCAAAGATGATCGTCGTCGTAGCGATCACATAAGCACTGCGTAGGTAAATCTCAATGATGTCTTTCATCAATAGACCGAAGACACATGCCGGGATCGTAGCCAGTACAATCATCCAAGCTAATTTGGCTTCTTTGCTGCGGTCGCCTTTAAAGATCGAGGCAAACAAAGCTTGGAATAGCGTGATCACTTCTTGGCGGAAATAAATCACCACAGCCATCAACGTACCAACGTGAACGGCAACATCAAATGCTAAACCTTGGTCTTCCCAACCAAATATAGCGGAAGGTAAAATCAAATGAGCAGAGCTGGAAATTGGTAAAAACTCTGTCAGACCCTGAATCAGAGCCAAAATAAAGGCTTCAAAGTAACTCATGTAAACAACTCAAAATTAAAGTGAAAAAGAAACGGGTTTGAGTGAATCAACGGGCTGCATCGCCTGCCAAATATCAGCGACAGTACGCCCATCGCCGGGGATCACTAGATGAGGTTCGAGATCATACAGGGGCTTTGTTACAAAAGGATATTTGTAGATATCACTGCGAGGTAACTCAGGTTTTTGTTGCGAAATGCACTCACCGAACAAGACTATATCGAGATCTAAGGTTCGATCCTGATACTTTTGCGCATTTTCCTCACGACCCCACTTAAACTCAATCTCGCGTAGATGCTGACTCAACTCTTCGAGTGACAACTCCGTAAAAAAACTAATCACGAAGTTGTAGAAGTTCTGACTGCTAAAGCCAATTGGCTCGCATTCATATATCGGTGATACGTGGAGATCCGTTCCAAGTTGCTGCAACTCTTGAAAAGCCGCCAACGAATGCCGCTCCCTATCTATGTTGGTACCGACACCGATATAAGCTTTTATCATGCCTGGCCTCGCTCAATCACAACGCCTACCGCGCGTGCTTGAGGAACGGCACCAGGTTTTGCCAAACGAATTTTTACCCAAGGCACAGAGAAGCGCTGCATGATGATGTCAGCCACTTCTTCTGCCACTCGTTCAACCAGAAGGAAACGACCATTTTCGATGTGATTAAGCACCGCTTCACTTACCTGCGAGTAGTCCAATGCGTCTTGAACATCATCACTTTTACCCGCCGGTTTATTGTCGTGCGCCATTTCGATATCCAGAACCAGCTTTTGCTTAATTTGCTGTTCCCAATCGTAAACGCCGATGGTGGTGATTACTTCTAGTTGTTCAATAAAAACTTTATCCAGAGCCATCTTATGTCCTTCTTTTACAGAGGTCGGATACCCGATACGGGCAATTTGATCGTACTATTCTATACCCAAGCAACCTACTGCGGCCTTTAACCACGTCAATTGGTGGCAAAAGTCACTTGGGTATAAACTGCGAAGACTCTTTATATACAAGAAATCCCATAATGCAAGCTCTATCGCAGAGAGTATTTTTGCTCAAAGCCGAATCGCGGTATGATAACAATTACTCAGGAACTGAGCATTAAATTCCAATCCATCAAGGACTTCTATGGACGCACTGGCACTGATAATGACAATGGCCGCCTATTTGCTGGGATCGATCTCCAGTGCGGTACTCATTTGTCGTTTGTTAAGGCTGCCAGACCCTCGTAAAGTTGGCTCTAATAACCCTGGTGCAACCAATGTGTTACGCATTGGCGGCAAAGGGGCTGCTGTAGCCGTTTTACTCTGTGACATGCTCAAAGGCACCATACCAGTTTGGGGAGGGTACTTCCTCGGTATCGATCCGATCATTCTTGGTGTCATCGCGATTGCAGCCTGTCTCGGCCATATGTACCCAATATTCTTCCACTTTAAAGGGGGGAAAGGCGTCGCAACAGCACTTGGTGCAATCGCCCCTATAGGTTTGGATTTAACCGGTCTTGTTATGCTGACATGGCTGGGGATCGCCGTCTTGTTCCGCTACTCTTCTTTAGCTGCCTTAGTCACCGTTTTAGTGACACCGTTTTACACTTGGATGTTCAAACCTCAATACACCTTACCTGTAGCAATGTTGTGCTGTTTAATCGTCTTTAAACACCATCAAAACATCCGCCGATTACTCTCTGGCGAAGAACCAAAGATTGGTGAAAAGAAACTGATAGAAAAAAACTCGGCCTAAAACCGAGTTTTCTGTATCTAAATATGGCTTGAAAATCTAAGCGTGCACTTTATTTAAGAAGTCTAACAGCATCTGGTTAACGAACTCAGGTTGCTCCAATGAGCTAATGTGCCCTGCTTCTGGGATCTCAATCAATTGGCTACCCGTGATACAGTCGTTCATCAAGTAAGATTCAAACACCGGGCGAGGCTTATCTTCACGGCCGACGGCAATCAAGGTTGGCAAAGCGAACATTTCTGAATCTTCAATCACATCACGGCGGCCAAACACCATACGCCCAACACGAGCGACTTCGACTGCACGCTCACCTTGTAGAGCTTCAAGACTTTGTTTGAATGAAGCGACTAGCTCAGGGTTTACTTGCTCGGCATTATTGGCAAAAAACAGCGGAGTGACAGCCTCAATAATTGGCGCTGGTACGGCTTGCACTTGGCTAATCGTATCTAACATCGCAAAGTACTTCTTGTGCGTCACTTCAGGTTCAAGCCCAATGAAGGTATCCATCAACACCAATGACTTCACACGCTGCGGAGCTTGAGCAGTCAGCTCTGCACCCCACATGCCGCCAACAGACAAACCAACAATAGAGAACTGTTCGATCTCCAAATGATCCATCAATGCCAGCATGTGCTGAGCGTAATCCACCAAAGAACGGGTTGAAGCTGGTGCAGCATCTGACTCACCGTGTGCCCAAAGATCTGGCACAATACAACGGTATGACTGGCTTAGCACCTCAATCTGCGGAGCCCACATTTGGCAATCCCACAAATAACTGTGTCCAAATAGTAACACAGGGCCTTCACCCTTATCTAAGTAAGCAAGTTTCTGACCTTCAATTTCAAACTTATTCATTGTTATATCCATTTATTATTCTTGCACATCATCCTATCACTGAAACGATATAGAACTGCTCGCATCAGTCAGGCTTTAACATTAATTACGCAAAGCCTTTCAATCCAATAGGTAAAAATAAAGGCCTCTTATGAGCAGAGACCTTTATTGTGGTGAATCTATTTCAAACCTTCAGTAGAAGTTTACTTACGCGATTGGCGTCAGTTGGTCAATTGGCCAACGTGGGCGTGCTTCCACAGCCATGTCCGACACTTCGCCATTCTTCAGGCGCTGCATTCCAGCGTAGGCGATCATCGCACCGTTGTCGGTACAGAATTCCGTACGTGGGTAGTAAACTTCACCACCGACTTTCTTCGCCAGCTTCTCAAGTTCAGCACGCAGACGACGGTTAGCACTTACACCACCCGCAATCACAATACGCTTCATGCCAGTTTGTTCTAGAGCACGCTTACATTTGATTACCAGTGTCGCACACACAGCTTCTTCAAATGCTAAAGCGATATCTGCACGTGTTTGCTCATCATCACCGTTTGCCGCAATGGTATTAGCAGTAAAAGTCTTGAGACCAGAAAAGCTCATGTCCAAACCTGGCACGTTGGTCATTGGGCGTGGGAATTTAAAGCGACCCGGAGTGCCTTTTTCTGCCAGTTTAGACAGTAGTGGACCACCAGGGTAATCCAAGCCCATTAACTTCGCGGTTTTATCAAACGCTTCACCCGCTGCATCATCAATCGACTCGCCTAGGATTTTGTACTCGCCGATGCCTTTCACTTCCACCATCATTGAGTGACCGCCCGATACCAATACCGCAACAAACGGGAATGGTGGTGGATTGTCTTCTAGCATAGGTGCCAGTAGGTGACCTTCCATATGGTGAACAGGCACCGCAGGAACACCCCAAGCGTAAGCAATACTACGACCAATCGTTGCACCAACGAGCAAGGCACCAACAAGACCTGGCCCAGCGGTGTACGCAACGCCATCAATGTCTTTAGGTGTCAGATTTGCTTCCTTTAGCGCCTCTTTAATAAGAGGAATAGTTTTCTTAACATGGTCACGTGAAGCCAACTCAGGCACCACGCCACCGTAATCCGCGTGAAGTTTTACTTGGCTGTAAAGCTGGTGTGATAGCAGACCTTTTTCATCGTCATAAATCGCGATGCCAGTCTCGTCACATGAGGTTTCAATACCGATAATGCGCATGGTTTTCTCAGTGGGCTTTCTGTATAGAGGAAATTTGGGCGTCATATTACCTTGCCTTGGTGCTTCAAACAAATTTTGTACAGACAATAAGCGATAAAAGGCTTTACAAAGCTTATGTGATCGGATTAAAATTCCGCACCATTTTTGATCAAGCTGGTAATAGACCAAATAATTGTGATTTGGTTTACTGAAATCCAGCGTTAACGAATAACCCCTGAGGTGAAAGGCATATGCCAGTAGTTAAAGTACGTGAAAACGAACCGTTCGACGTTGCTCTACGTCGTTTCAAGCGCTCTTGCGAAAAAGCAGGTATCCTTTCTGAAGTGCGTCGTCGTGAGCACTACGAAAAACCAACTACAGTTCGCAAACGCGCTAAAGCAGCAGCTCAAAAGCGTCACGCTAAGAAGCTAGCTCGCGAAAACGCTCGTCGCGTTCGCCTGTACTAATAACTGAGCTCCGGAAAGGAATTTAGTTATGGCTCTGATTGAACAACTCAAAGAAGAGCAAAAATTAGCGATGAAAGCCAAGGACAAATTGCGCCTTGGTACTATTCGTTTAGCCTTATCAGCAATTAAGCAACGTGAAGTTGACGAACAGATCACTCTGAACGACGACGACATTCTTGCTGTGTTGACCAAAATGGTTAAACAACGTCGCGACTCTGTTACGCAGTTTGAAGCAGCAAATCGTCAAGATCTTGCTGATGCTGAACGAGCAGAAATTACGGTTCTTGAGGATTTTATGCCTCAACCACTGACAGATGAAGAAGTAGCAGCTCTTATCGAGAACGCGATTACTGAATCTGGTGCAGCTGGCATGCAAGACATGGGCAAAGTAATGGGCGTTCTGAAGCCGCAAATTCAAGGGCGTGCAGATATGGGTAAAGTGAGCGGTTTAGTTCGCGCTAAATTGGCTTAACACCCCACCCAATTGCAGCAAGCCGTGCTATCCTTTGGAACGCACGGCTTGTTTGTATCTGAATGAATGGAATAACGCACGGTTGTATGCATGCTTTTCTCCATAACTCATTCACACCAATCATGATTTTTCTTTTTTGTTAGGTTTTATGGCTGGACACATCCCACGCAGTTTTATTGATGACCTCCTAGCTCGAGTTGATATTGTCGACATCATTGACGCGCGCGTGAAACTTAAGAAAAAAGGTAAAAATTACGGCGCTTGCTGCCCTTTCCATAACGAAAAGACCCCTTCATTCAGTGTCAGCCAAGAAAAGCAGTTCTATCACTGTTTTGGTTGTGGCGTGCATGGCAATGCCATCGACTTCATTATGGAGTTCGAGCGCTTAGAGTTTGTCGAAGCTATTGAAGAACTGGCGTCTTACCTCGGGTTAGATGTTCCTCGCGAACAACGCAGCGGTGGTGGCGGTCAGTTTCAATCAGGACCACAAGCCAGCAGCAGCGAAAAACGTAGCCTTTACGATTTAATGGGCAGTATTTCTCAGTTTTATCGTAATCAACTCAAGCTACCAGCAAGCAAAGTTGCCATTGAATACCTAAAAGATCGTGGATTATCTGGCGAAATCGTCCAGAAGTTTGGCATCGGCTATGTGGCAGATGAATGGGACTTAGTCCGTAAGAACTTCGGCCAGAACAAAGATAACCAAGACATGCTAGTTACAGGCGGCATGTTGATTGAAAACGAAAAAGGTAACCGTTACGACCGCTTCCGTGGCCGTATTATGTTCCCAATTCGAGATCGACGAGGCCGAGTGATTGGTTTTGGTGGTCGTGTATTGGGCGACGGCACCCCGAAATACCTCAACTCACCGGAAACGCCAATCTTCCATAAAGGTAAAGAGCTATACGGCCTTTATGAAGTCTTACAGGCATATCGCGAACCACCACGAATTTTGGTGGTTGAAGGGTATATGGATGTTGTCGCGTTAGCGCAATATGGCGTAGATTACTCTGTCGCTTCATTGGGCACGTCAACGACTGGCGACCACATTCAAATGCTGTTTCGTCAGACCAACACCGTTGTGTGTTGTTACGATGGCGACCGCGCAGGTAAAGAGGCCGCTTGGCGTGCGCTGGAAAACGCACTTCAATACCTGAAAACAGGTAACACATTGAAGTTCTTGTTCTTACCTGATGGCGAAGACCCGGACAGCTACGTTCGTAAATACGGCAAACAAGCCTTCGAACAACAAATCGAACAAGCGACACCGCTTTCGAGCTATCTGTTTGATAACCTGATTGAATTGCACCAAATCAACTTGGGCAATAATGAAGGTAAGTCGGCACTGCGTGCCTACGCAAGTGCACTTATCGACAAGATACCTGATCCCTACTTTCAGGAGTTACTCGAAAAGCTGCTTGATGAACGCACTGGTTTTGATAACCGCTTACGTCAACCACGTAAGAAGAGCAATGAAACTCGACCTCAGCCGCACAAAGAGATCAAACGAACTCCGATGCGCGAGGTTATCGCTCTACTTATTCAAAATCCGAGCTATGCTCAAATGGTACCGGATCTTTCCTCAGTGAGAGATTTATCCATACCAGGCCTAAGTTTATTTGTTGATGTACTTGATAAATGTCAGGCACATCCCCATATCAACACAGGCCAATTATTAGAGCATTGGCGAAATAGCCAAAATGAGACCCTTCTGTCTCGTCTGGCGAGCTGGGATATTCCGCTCGTAGAAGACAACCTTGAAGAAATATTTTTAGACTCACTGGACAAAATAATTGCCCAGTGCGTAGAAAAGCAAATTGAAAACCTGCAGGCCAAAGCAAGAAGTGTCGGTTTATCAGCCGAAGAGAAAAGGGAGCTGCTAGCTTTAATGCTAGATTTAAAAGCGTAACCCTGATTAATTAGTCAGCAACAATTAAATTTGCTATAGTAAGTGGTTTGCATTTCGCATACTGATTCCTTCACCAGATTACGAAGTTGGATACCGTCTATGGATCAAAATCCGCAGTCACAGCTAAAGTTACTTGTTATTAAAGGCAAGGAACAAGGCTATCTGACCTACGCCGAAGTAAATGACCACCTACCTGCTGAAATCGTAGATTCAGAACAGGTAGAAGACATCATTCAGATGATCAACGATATGGGTATCAAAGTAGTTGAAACTGCTCCTGATGCCGATGATCTAGCACTGAACGATGACACAAACATTACCGATGAAGATGCTGCCGAAGCCGCAGCCGCTGCACTTTCTAGCGTAGAAAGTGAAATTGGTCGTACAACAGACCCAGTGCGCATGTACATGCGTGAAATGGGTACTGTAGAGCTACTGACTCGCGAAGGCGAAATCGACATCGCAAAACGTATTGAAGAAGGTATTAACCAAGTTCAATCGTCTGTTGCTGAATACCCTGGCACTATCCCATACATTCTTGAGCAGTTTGACAAAGTTCAAGCAGAAGAACTTCGTCTAACTGACCTTATCTCTGGATTTGTTGACCCTGACGCAGATGACACTGCTGCTCCAACAGCAACGCACATCGGCTCTGAATTGTCTGAATCTCAACTAGAAGAAGAAGACGAAGAAGACGCAGAAGAAGATGAAGAAAGTGATGACGATTCAGATGATTCTGAAGAAGATGTAGGTATTGACCCAGAGCTAGCGCTTGAGAAATTCAACCAGCTACGCAGCACGTACCAAAACCTTCAGCTTGCGATCAACGAACACGGCTACGAAAGCCCGAAAGCAACCGTTGCAAACGAATTGATGCTAGACGTATTCAGAGAATTCCGTCTAACACCAAAACAGTTCGATCACCTCGTGAACGAGCTTCGTACTGCGATGGATCGCGTTCGTACTCAAGAACGTTTGATCATGAAGTCAGCGGTTGAATACGGCAAAATGCCGAAGAAATCGTTCATCGCGCTATTTACAGGCAATGAATCAAGCGAAGCTTGGCTAGATGAGATTCTTTCATCTGATAAGCCTTACGCTGAAAAAATCAAACGTAGCGAAGAAGAAATCCGTCGTTCAATCATGAAGCTAAAAATGATTGAAGAAGAGACTTCTCTAAACGTTCAAAACATTAAAGACATCAGCCGTCGTATGTCTATCGGTGAAGCAAAAGCTCGCCGTGCGAAGAAAGAGATGGTTGAAGCGAACTTACGTCTGGTAATTTCTATCGCGAAGAAATACACCAACCGTGGTCTACAGTTCTTGGATCTAATCCAAGAAGGTAACATCGGTCTGATGAAAGCGGTAGATAAGTTTGAATACCGTCGTGGTTACAAGTTCTCGACTTACGCAACGTGGTGGATCCGTCAGGCAATCACTCGTTCAATCGCGGACCAAGCACGTACGATTCGTATTCCGGTACACATGATCGAAACGATCAACAAGCTAAACCGTATCTCTCGCCAAATGCTGCAAGAGATGGGTCGTGAACCGCTACCGGAAGAACTGGCAGAGCGTATGCAAATGCCAGAAGACAAGATTCGTAAAGTACTGAAAATCGCTAAAGAGCCAATCTCTATGGAGACACCAATCGGTGACGACGAAGATTCGCATCTAGGTGATTTCATCGAAGATACAACGCTAGAACTGCCGTTAGATTCAGCAACTGCGACAAGCCTGAAAATGGCAACAAAAGACGTACTTGCAGGCCTAACGCCACGTGAAGCAAAAGTTCTTCGTATGCGCTTTGGTATCGACATGAACACTGACCACACTCTAGAAGAGGTTGGTAAGCAGTTCGACGTTACTCGCGAACGTATCCGTCAGATCGAAGCGAAAGCACTACGTAAACTGCGTCACCCAAGCCGCTCAGAAACTCTGCGCAGCTTCCTAGACGAGTAATCGAAGCGATTAAAAGCAAAAAAGGTGACCGAGTGTCACCTTTTTTATTATCGGTGAAGCTAAGTGAATAAAAACTAAGCGCAATTGCCCTACCTAGTGGCTAGACACCTTGCAACGCTTCCCCTATAATCGTTGACCTATTAAGGCCCCTTAGCTCAGTGGTTAGAGCAGTCGACTCATAATCGATTGGTCCCCAGTTCAAGTCTGGGAGGGGCCACCAAATTTCGAAAAGCTCGTAGAGAAATCTACGAGCTTTTTTTGTTTTTGGAAACGCGCTTCATTTAAGCCACTAAGCTTATTAGTTTTACGAACGTTCTAGCTCGCACCTTGAGGCTTGATACTCTTGTGTTGCAGAGACTAAGTCTGGGCGATTGATCGCTCTCCACAGAAAATAAGGGGGGATCAAGAACGCGACAAAATAAAACGATTCATGGAAAAACAATTGAGCCGTATCTTCTTGATGTTCACAAAACGCCACCAAGGCACATAAATCCAACAACACACTCAATGCACCGAATACCACAGAAACCACAATTGCTAAACCAAGCAATTCTCTTAGGTAATGTTTGTAAGCCATTCTAGCAATTCCTTCTAGCGAATAAGTGCGGTCAAAATTACGCCTCTAAACCCCTATCTGAATTGACTTTTATCAACTTCACGGCCGAACAAATAAGAACTTAGTTTTATAAAAGATCACTTGCGCAAATAAGAAAAAGAGCGGCAACTAGAATGCAATTGATTGAGCATTAAAAAAGCCAATCAAATGACTGGCTTTTACTTTTTTATTCAGTGGATAGTAAGACGTAGAGTTAATCGGACAAGTAATATTGAACGGTTGAAACAACGCGTACTTTTTTAATATAAGGCGTGTTGCTATCACGATCGTAAATGGAAAACTGACCTTGCGTCGCACGCTTGATTTTACCAAGCGAGCTTTGTGAATCTTTCGCGAACTTCTCTGCCACTTCACGAGCGTTCTTAGTCGCTTCTTCAATCATGTCTGGCTTGATGTCATTAAGCTTAGTAAAACTGTATTCAATGCGATTTGCATAAGGATCTTGGTTAAGCAACACACCCTGTTTGCCTAGCTCACCGATTTCATTGATAGCCGCTCTAACGACATCAATGTTCTGGCTGTAGACCGTCACCGTTCGATTGGCTAAGTAACGATACTCAATGTCCTGTTCGTTGCCATATTGCTGTGCTTTGCGGTCTGTTACGGCTGGAGAGGATAACGAGAAGTTAGATTCATCCAGTCCCTTTGCTGCGAGAAAATCGAGTACTAGCTTCGTCTGTTGATCAATCTCATCAAACATCGTCGGCATGTCATTACTCGCTACGGTAAACTGAATCGGCCAAATCACCGTATCCGCGGGGTACTCGCGTTCAGATAGCCCTTTCACGGTAACCACTCGCTCGTAAGCTTTGTACTTAATCGCCGTCTGTTGGATAAAAAAACCCAGGACACCAAGACCAATGATCAGGCTTAACCCCAGCCATACTGACGACTTATTGGTAATTCGCTCCATTCATACTCCTAATTTCGCTCAATCAATCAATTTGTTATGTCGATAAGATAGTCTAGTTATGGCAATAAAATAGCGACCGAAAGCTAAATTTGTGTCATATCGCTCGAAATGATGAGCTCGATAACATAAAATCGAACAGTGTTTTATTTTTGAGTTTATCAGTATGTTGAAAACAAAATTAATATTGCTCTGTGGACTGCTGATCTCCAGCTTTTGTGTCAGTGCCAACGAGTTTGCAGCTGAAGAATCATTAGCTGAAGAGCAAGTTACTAATGAAAACACGATTGAAGAAAATGCACAGGCTTGTTCAGAAGAATCGTGCACGGGCAAAGGTTTTGATGGACGCATACTGCTAGAAAACGAACCCACTAAGCAGGTGCTGAGCTCGCTAGAAAGCCTGGGTGAAACACTCAACTCTCTTAGTATCCTCATGTTTGCTGGTGATAAAGCTTAAATTTCTCAATACCACCTTCATTATGCTTCGCCTTTGGTCAACAAAGCGTCACCACTTTGTCACCAAAGGCTCATGTTTTTGCCTCTGAACTGTCATCTGTAATTTCTACTATCCAATCAGCAACTTATACGCTGAGGTAAATATGGATAGTTCGACCCCTTTTCGTCTCCCACGTAAAACGCCGTTTGGCATTGGTGAAAACGTTGCTGAATGGGCAACCGGTTTAAACCAACTTGATAAGTTCTACGCCCAACGCCCCGTTAATGCCGATACCAAAACTTTTCTCCGCTTCACGCTGGATATCTTAGGTATCGACTATCGTATTGCTCATGGTTCACTCGATTCAGTTCCTAAACAAGGTGCTACCGTCATTGTGGCGAACCACCCGCTTGGTTGTGTGGAAGGCGTGATCTTGGCTGAACTGCTCTTGATGGTCAGAGAAGATATCCAAATCCTAGCCAATCAATACCTTAAAACCGTGCCGGAGTTAGATCAGCTCTTTATTGGTGTTGATGTGTTTGAAGGCAAAGACGCCGTCAAATCGAATATGAAGGCCCTGAGGGCTGCCAATAAACACCTCGCGAATGGCGGCTTATTGCTTGTCTTTCCTGCCGGCGAGGTTTCCCAGTTAGTCGATGCCAAACAGCAACGCTTGGAAGACAAAGCGTGGAGTCGAAGCGTAAGCAGCCTGATCCGCAAAAACAAAGCAACGACAGTTCCAGTGTTCATCAGTGGTCAGAACTCGAAACGCTTCTATATGGCAGGGAAAATCCATCCACTTTTGCGTACCCTAATGCTCGGGCGGGAGCTACTGAACAAACAAGCACAAACTATCGATTTATCTTTTGGCCAAGCGATCAAATTCAAAGAACTCAACACACTTAGCGATGATCAAGTCGTGAGTTATTTACGACTCAACACTTACTTGCTCAATCGTGAAACCCTATCAGTAAAGCCCTCGTCTTCATCAGAACAGCTCTCTCCAATAGCGGCAGGGTTACCCATAGGCGAATTGCTCGAAGAGCTGAACAACTTACCAAAAGAGTCAAAGCTACTAACCAGTGGTGAGTTCGATGTCTACTGCACGGAGTCGCAGAATATCCCTTCCCTACTGCATGAAATTGGTCGCCTACGTGAGCTCAATTTTCGACAGGTTGGTGAAGGGACGGGACTAGCAATAGACATTGACCATTTCGATCATGATTACCTGCATCTGTTTGTGTGGGACAGAGAAAACCAATGCTTGGTGGGCGCGTATCGTTTAGGTCTGGTTGATCAACTGATTGAAAAGCGCGGCGTAGCAGGTCTGTATTCACGAACGTTGTTTAACTATGACCAGCGCTTTATCGACCAAATGGGTAAATCCATCGAGATGGGGCGCTCAGTGATTGCGCAGCAATATCAAAAGAGCATGAGCGCGCTACTGCTGCTGTGGAAAGGCATCGCAACGTTCGTGCATCAAAACCCTGATTACACTCACCTATTTGGTCCGGTAAGCATTAGCAACGACTATAGCGATACAGCACGTCAATTGTTGGCTCAATCAATGACACTGCACCACTACGACAACAATTGCGCAGAGTACGTCACGCCTTCTAACCCACTTCCTGAGCACCACCGTGACTGGAACACCAGCATGCTTACTGCCCTAGGGGACTTACAGCTATTATCACGCGTTATTGCCAGAATCGATGAAGGAAAAGGTGTCCCTGTTTTACTGCGTCAGTACTTAAGCCTCAATGGCAAACTGGTGTGCTTCAATGTCGACCCTGCATTCAATAACGCGCTAGATGGGTTGATTACGGTGGATTTGCGCGATGTTCAAGAAAAGACGTTGGCAAGGTATATGGGACGCGAGCAAACTCATGAGTACCTCACCTACCATGCTAATAGCAACCATAAGTAAGAGCAGTGAGTAAGAAGAGAGTTGTGAGTCAATAAAAAGCAGTGTAGCGACTCTCTTTTACTTTTCTATCAATTAGATAAGAACACTTCGTGAAGTATGCCGAAAAGACTCTTATAAATACATTCTATCGAAGAGTCGCAATGACATTGATCACACCAATCCCGTCGCAAACTTTCACAAAATACCAAAAGCGACTCAGATCACATTTCATACCCAGACTAAATCAACACAAAATGTGATATTGATCGTTACTGGTATTTAATTTGAATTTCAAAAGAAATCAAAAGTGATCAAAGTCACAAAGTATTTTGATTTTAAATTTGTCAGAAGATCGAATTGATCACTAAGATTTTTATTGACAGATTTGAAAGTGGCTTTTTGTTATTAAGTTACAAGTTAATAAGTTGAACTTGGTCACTTAAAAACCGTTTCTCAGCCTAAGAAATGCGGGCGTAGATCACGAAAAACCCGTTGTCAGTTCCAATTGGAAAATGTGTGGTAAATTGATTGGGTACTAAGCAATCAAACAAACGGTTTTGGCGAACCGTTTACTACAACAAGATTCATCAGAACATCGAACGGGGAATTGTTATGATATCACCAGATGCCAAGATCAAGATACAAAATTTTGGTCGTTTTCTGTCAAACATGGTAATGCCAAACATCGGCGCGTTTATCGCGTGGGGCTTTATCACTGCTCTATTTATCCCAACTGGATGGCTACCAAACGAAACGTTAGCCTCTATGGTTGGCCCAATGATTACCTACTTGCTGCCACTACTTATCGGTTACACCGGTGGTAAATTAGTTGGTGGCGATCGTGGAGCGGTAGTCGGTGCAATCACAACAATGGGTGTGATTGTCGGCACAGACATCCCAATGTTTATGGGGGCAATGATGGTCGGCCCAATGGGCGGCTGGGCTATCAAGAAATTCGATAACTACATCGATGGTAAAGTAAAAAGTGGCTTCGAGATGTTGGTTAACAACTTCTCTGCGGGCATCATCGGCATGCTATGTGCGATCCTTGCTTTCATCTTTATCGGTCCATTCGTAAAAATTCTTTCTGGTGGCTTGGCGGCAGGCGTTAACTTCCTAGTTTCTGCCCATCTACTACCACTGACTTCAATCTTCGTTGAACCTGCGAAGATCCTGTTCCTAAACAACGCGATCAACCACGGTATCTTCTCTCCACTAGGTATCCAACAAGCGTCTGAGACAGGTCAATCGATCTTCTTCCTCATCGAAGCAAACCCAGGTCCTGGTCTAGGTATCCTGCTAGCTTACATGGTGTTTGGTAAAGGTACGGCTCGTCAAACTGCAGGTGGTGCATCAATCATCCACTTCTTCGGCGGTATCCACGAGATTTACTTCCCATACATCCTAATGAACCCTCGCCTAATCCTTGCGGCTATCGCAGGCGGTATGACTGGCGTATTCGTTCTAACTATCTTTAACGCAGGTATTGTTTCTCCAGCATCACCAGGTTCAATCTTTGCAATCTTGTTGATGACTCAGAAAGGCTCAATCGTTGGTGTTCTAGCGTCCATCGCAGCAGCAACAGGCGTGTCATTCGCCGTAGCAGCACTGCTAATGAAGACTCAAACGTCAACAGAAGAAGACGGTGATGAAGCAGCACTAGAGAAAGCAACATCACAAATGAAAGACATGAAATCTGCATCTAAAAACGATGCGGTGGTAAACAGCCAAAGCAAAGGTGACGTAGACCTAGCGACAGTACAAAGCATCATTGTCGCTTGTGATGCGGGCATGGGCTCAAGCGCCATGGGTGCAAGCATGCTGCGCAAAAAAGTTCAAGACGCGGGTCTGAACGTCCACGTAACCAACCTTGCTATCAATAGCTTACCAGAGAGTGCAGATATCGTGATTACTCATAAAGACTTAACGGATCGTGCACGTAAGCATGCTCCAAACGCACACCACATTTCATTGACGAACTTCCTAGACAGCGAAATGTACAACCAGCTAGTAACTAAATTGCTAGCCGCTCAAAAACAATCCGCAGCCAATGACGACCAGATGGTAAAAGTATCGGTCATGGCTGCGAACGATGACAGCTTTGAAAAACAGCAACCATCGGTATTCCAAATTCAGCGCGAAAACATTCACCTAGGTTTGAAAGCAACCAACAAAGAAGAAGCGATTCGCTTTGCAGGTAACAAGCTGGTTGAACTAGGCTACGCAGAACCAGAGTACGTAGACGCAATGTTTGAACGTGAAGCACTGGTTTCAACCTACTTAGGCGAATCTATCGCAGTACCTCACGGCACCGTTGAAGCGAAAGACCGCGTGAAGAAAACCGGCATTGTAATCTGCCAATACCCATCGGGTATCCAATTTACTGAAGATGACGACGATGTAGCGAAACTGGTTATCGGTATTGCAGCTAAGAACGATGAGCACATCCAAGTAATCACTACCATTACGAACGTGCTCGATGAGCCGGAAGCAATTGAGAAGCTAACTAGCACCAACGATGTGGAAGAGATTCTGAACATCCTTGGCGGCCAGCAAGCGGCTTAATCACTCTCTTTAATTTGCTCCTGAGCAAACCGAGGTCAGCTGTCACCCCCTATGCGGTTGGCCTCACCCTAGATTCGTTTTAGTCAACATTTTAGACATTGGTAGGTAAGAATTATGAAAAACGCAGTTCATTTTGGCGCAGGTAACATTGGTCGTGGCTTCATCGGTAAACTATTAGCAGACGCAGAAGTCGAGGTGACGTTCGCAGACGTTGACGCTCCACTCGTCGACCAACTGAGTCACAAGCAAGAATACAAAGTAAAAGTGGTCGGTACTGAGTGCCAAATCGACACAGTAACTCACGTCACCGCGGTTAACTCTGCCAGTGAAGATGTCATCGACCGCATTGTAAAAACCGACTTGGTAACAACAGCAGTGGGCCCTAACGTACTGGACATCATTGCAAAAACCATCGCTACCGGCATTGCTAAACGCTTTGCAGCAGGTAACGATAAACCATTGAATATCATCGCGTGTGAAAACATGGTTCGCGGCACCACACACCTAAAAGGTGAGGTGTACAAACACTTAGATGAATCATTGCACGCAAAAGCAGACGAGTTGGTTGGCTTTGTCGATTCAGCGGTAGACCGCATCGTACCACCAGCAGAAGCGGCGAACGATGACCCACTAGAAGTGACGGTAGAAAGCTTTAGCGAATGGATTGTGGATGAGCAGCAATTCAAGGGCGAAATCCCTGACATCGCGGGCATGGAAAGAACCAATAACCTAATGGCATTCGTAGAACGCAAGCTGTTCACTCTCAATACAGGTCACTGCATTACCGCTTACCTAGGTTGCTTGAAAGGCCATCGCACCATTCGTGAAGCGATTGAAGACCCAAGCATTCATGCTGAAGTAAAACAGGCGATGCAAGAAAGTGGTGAAGTGCTGATCAAACGTTACGGCTTCGACCGTGGCATGCACAACGCTTACATCGAGAAGATTCTGGGACGCTTTGCCAACCCTTACTTAGTGGATGAGGTTGATCGCGTAGGTCGCCAACCAATTCGCAAATTAGGTGCAAACGATAGATTAGTGAAGCCTTTACTCGGTACAATTGAGTATGGCACTGAAAATAAAACGCTTTTGAAAGGCATTGCCGCTGCGTTGAAGTACACTAACGACACTGACCCACAAGCCGTAGAGCTACAAAACTCATTAAAAGAAGTGGGCGTGAAGAAGACGCTAGCGACATACACGGGTCTTGCAGAAAACAGTGCTGAAGTGACTCAAATCGAGACACTTTACAACCAACTTTGATTTACCTAGGGGAGCTTGGCTCCCCTTCTATATCCATCTCCATGAAGAGTTGGGATAGCTAATAATTAGAAATGTATTCAGTATATGGCAGATAACATCAACGAAACCGAGATCATTGAGCGATTAAACAGCGCACCATCGGTACGAGGCTTTTTCATTGCAGCAGTCGACGTTTTTAACGATTCGATCGACGGGTTAGTGCAAAGAATTTTTCGTAAAGATAACTTCGCTGTTCAATCGGTTGTCGGTCCGCTGTTACAAGACTCGGGACCGCTGGGCGATCTGTCTGTTCGTTTGAAGTTATTGTTTGGCTTGGGTGTGCTTCCCGATGATATTTACCACGACATCGAAGACATCATTAAGCTCAAAAACCATCTCAATAGCGACGCTTCTGACTACGAGTTCACGGACCCTAATATTCTAGATCCAATCAAAAAGCTGCATTTGGTGAAGAAGATGGGCATGGTGCAACTGGAAGTCAACGAACCAGATGACGACATCGACCTTGAGTTTTATCAGCTACAACTGCAACGTCAACAACAAATCATTAAGTCAGGGCTCTCGCTTGCGATTGTCGAGATCTGCAATGAACTCGGCAAAGAGAGCCCATTCTAACGCCACATTTTATACCCAAGCTACCTTCAAAAGGATTCGAGGTTGCTTAGGTATAACAAGATAACAATGTCAGCCGCTCTACACCCAAAAACGTAGGAGCCCTACCCAATGTTAAAAGCTGTACTTTTTGATATGGATGGACTGATTTTCGATACCGAATCCATCTACAAGCAAAGTTGGCAATACGCCGCTACCAAGCAAGGCTTAACCATCACCGATGATTTCTACCAGCAGTTCATCGGTGTCCAAGACCCTGAATGTGAAAGAATACTCTCTGAGCATTTTCAAGACGCCATCGATATGCCGAGCTATAAAGCCGTGCGAGCTGAACACTTCCATAATCTAAGAAATCAAGGCATTGCGCTCAAACCCGGATTCGACGCACTGTTTTATACCATCAAACAGCATGACTTATTAACCGCGATTGTCACCTCTTCTCACCTTCCAGAGGTAAAACACAATTTCGCGGGCAGCGAGTACCTTGCGCAGTTCGATTTGGTGATTACCGCCGAAGATGTGGAGCGCGGTAAACCAAACCCTGATTGTTATCAAATGGCTTATCGCCACTTAGGTGTGGACGCCAAGCAATGCTTAGTATTGGAAGATTCGAACAACGGCATCAAAGCTGCGCTCGCTGCGAAATGCCAAGCTGTAATGATTCCGGATTTACTTCCACCTCTGCCAGAGCTCGAAGACAAAGTCATCATTAAAGCGTCTCTTGAGGAAGTGATTCCACTGCTGAGTCAGCTTTAGCCGCTGGCAGTATCAAACAAAACTGGGTTTGGCCATCTTCTGAAGTGACGCTGATGCTTCCATCGTAGGCGTGAACAATCGACTGAGTGATCGACAAACCCAGCCCAGCTCCCACACTACCTGAGTGCTGGCGCGACTTGTCGACCCTATAAAAGCGGTCAAACAGATACGGTAGGTTTTGCTTGGGAATCGCCTCACCAACGTTGCTGACGGTTATCTTCACAAGTTCGCCAATCTGCTCAATATCAACCGAAATCGTCGTCTCGTCATACGCATGGCGAATCGCGTTGGACAATAAGTTACTGATAGCGCGCTCAAACATGTTTCGGTCCATATACAGCATCGCCTCACCTGAAGTGGTAATGGCTAGCGCTGAGTCTTCCGCCAGTATTTCGAAGTACTCGATCAAATGAGCCACTTGTTCATGAGCCGCGAAGCGCTCGTTGTGTCGGTGAATCAGTTTGTTTTCTGCTTTGGCGATATACAGTAAGTCATTGATGGTTTTAGTTATCCGTTCAAGCTCTTCCAAAGTAGAAGCAATCGCTTCTTGATACTCCTCAGAACTGCGGGCAGCACCAAGGATTACTTGGTTTTGAGTGGTGATGTTAGTCAGCGGTGTTTTAAGCTCATGAGCAATATCAGAAGAGAACTCACTCAAACGATGAAAACCGGTTTGTAATCGATCCAACATCGCATTGTGCTTTATCGCTAACTCTCTTAGCTCGATCGGCAACGTATCTGGGTCAATACGAATATCTAACTGTTCAGGGGTAATATGTTGGATGTGTTTGTTTAAGGTAAGAATCGGCCTCAAACCTCGATTTACAATGGTTCGGCTATACAGAGCAGAAGCTAAAAACGCAAAGCCTAACGACCAGAATAGAATCCACCCCAGTTTATTGAGGAACAATATATGGTGGTTAATGCTGGTGCCTATCACCACAGTGACATCTTTGGCTTTAAAGGCGAAGGCTCGAATATCCAAAGAATCTTCATGCCACTCAATCGCATTGTTTTGATTCAAAATCTGCGGCGAACTCAGCGTGAGAGAAAGTTTGTTAGGAATAGAAAGCGTTGAGTTTTTGTAGGTCTGCTCTCCCTCCTCAAACGCCCACATGTAAGCGGAGCTGTTATCGATAAGCAGATAAGCCGACTCAGGAGAAACCATCATGGTCTTCTCTATCGCATTATATTTGCTGACCATTTCGTTATAGTCTTGAGTAAAGAAATGGCGCTCGATGGTGTAATAGAGAATAAAGGCTAAAGCGAGGTACACCACCAGCGTCGTGCCGACAAACATCAGCACGAGTTTGTTTTGCATAGACAGGTTGGCTGGGCGTTTAAACATCTGGTGCTTCCAGCTTATACCCCATCCCTCTAATGGTATGAATCAGAGGCGTTTCAAATGGCTTGTCGACTTTATTGCGCAGTCGTTTGATGGCGACATCAATCACGTTCGTATCGCTATCAAAGTTCATGTCCCACACTAATGACGCAATGGTGGTCCGTGATAACACCTGACCTTCTTTGCGCATCAAAAGCTCAAGCAGCGCGTACTCCTTTGCCGTTAGCGTAATACTTTGCCCGCCTCGCGTTGCCACTCGCTTCATCATATCGAGCTCTAAATCCGCAATTTGCAGCGTCTGAGAGGAGGTCTGTACACGAGAGGAAGTATGATGACGAAAAACATTCTGAATGCGTGCCAGCAGCTCAGCAAACGCATAAGGTTTTACCACGTAGTCGTTGGCTCCTAACTCAAAGCCACGCACGCGATCTTCTATCTGCTCTTTGGCAGTGAGCATGATAACTGGGGTGTGAATGTCACTACTGCGCAGCGTGTTGAGCACTTGCCAACCGTCGAGTTTGGGCAACATGATATCGAGAAGAATAAGATCATAAGGTTCACTGGTTGCGTGATATAAGCCATCGACACCGTCGCGAACCCAATCAACAACGTAGCCCGATTCCACCAGCCCTTTTTGCAAGTATTCCCCTGCTTTTACTTCATCTTCTACAATCAGTAGTTTCAATTTCAGCCCTCTATCTCAACGGGATGTGCTCAGCATTGACGATCGCAAAAAGAGTACGACACAAATTGCATCATACTCTTTTCATTCAATGTTTTTATCGATTACTGTCGCGCTGTGCGTAGTTCACTTTCACGTTCACAGTACCCAGATATTCCAACTGTCCCTGCTCGTTCATGCGCTCTTGTACCGTAACAAAACCACCGTCTTGTAAGTGCGTGCTGTTTCTCGCGACATCGAAAGTCACGATGTTCAACTCTTTATTAAGCTCATGAGACGACATGTCTTTTAAAGAGTTTAGTTCAGCTAACGCTTGTTGATAAGCTGCATCCGAGGTTGCCGTTGGCTCAACAGAAATGGTCTTCATTTCTTCACGGCTAATGTATTTTCCACCAGTGAAAGTCGGTTGAGCGAATGCTGATGCGCTAGTGATTGCCATTGTTGTTACAAGGAGAGCGGTTTTCAGTACTTTCATGTTGATGACCTTTGAGTGTGTTTGTTTTCAATAGCTTCATTATTCAACAACACACCTGACACCAACCTATCTCGAAGATGACATTTTTGTCATAAACCAAAATCGCGATTGATTACCGATAACCACCCAAACTACAGCTCGTAAGTCAGACCAAAATGGAACTTATAGTCGTCTTTTTCTGGCACCACACCTTCCGCATCGGCTTTGGTATCCGAAACATGATCCCAAATCGCTTTAATGCTTAGATCTAGATCATCGACAAGATCGATATCAAAACCAAGCTCGTTGGTATGCCGAGTACCACCAGCATCGTTGCTCGCCCAGTTGAGGTTATAGGTATGACTGAAATCGATATCATCGGTCAGTTCATACTCAAAGTTAGATTCGAAGGTTAAGGTGTTACTGGTCGCATCGCCAGACTCCCCTTCTTCTACCGTTTTAAAGTCGGTGTACTGGTAACCCGGACCGATGGAGACATCCCATTCTGTCTGCGAATTGGCAATGATGAAATAACCCATCTGCATCGAGGCGTTGACTTGGTAATCAATGTTTTGGAACTCATCCTTGAGCAGCGAGAGCTTAAGCGGCCTAAAGAAGAGTCGGTTACTTAGGTAAATGTCGTAGGAGCCATCAAACGAACTGTTATTCGCTGTGGTCTCATCATTCGTCTTGGAGTTTTCGTGTTTGGCTTTCAGTTTAGTCCGCGAACCGACAGTATTCCTTTCCGCTTCTACTTCACCAAGGAGTGAGAACTCATCCGTGTTGCCTTTGCTGATGTCCAACCCTAAAAAGATCTCGGTAGTCCAATGATCAGAATCTTTCTCAGCTCCTCGATAGATCGAAACCACTTCGGAAACAGGGAACGACAATTCTTCTCCATCATTAATCAAATATAATTCGTCTTCACGAATCGACAAATAGCCATCGTAGATGTCACCACTAGAAGTCCGGATGGTAAAGAAACTTGCCGTTTCTAACACCGCAATGTCTTCCAGTTCGATCTCTTGATCGCCAAGATCATCACTATCGAATTCAACCTCTTGATCGAACGAATTGGTTTCTTCCTTGATCGTGCCAGTTAATTCCCCTTTGATCACTTCACCAGATTTGAGTTGTAACCAATCATCGCTTTCATCGATAAATACGGTTTGGCTTTTGCGCTCTTCTGTTTGTATTTCTTCCTCTGCCATCACTGATGGATGGTAAAGCGAGGACGCGATACATAAAGCCAAGAGTTTGATTTTCATAATGACCTTTTCAGTTCAATTGAAACCGCATCAGTGGGATTACGATAGTGATGCAGACCGCTCAACGTGTCAGAAAGTAAACAAGTGAATGTCAACGTATTGCGCATCATAACCGTGTCTACAGACATAAAAAAAGCGAAGTCATGTGACTTCGCTTTAGGTTCTGGCTACTTACATAGCACAACATAAGCAAGTGTAATCTTAATCACACCTTGTAGTAGTTACTCTACCGTTACCGCCTTCGCTAAGTTACGAGGTTGGTCTACGTCCGTACCTTTGATCAGTGCAACGTAGTAAGAAAGCAACTGCATTGGAATCGTGTAGTAGATTGCTGCTGTGATTTCGCTTACGTGTGGCATCTTGATGATTTTCATCGTCTCATCGCCTTCAAAACCAGCGTCTTCATCTGCAAATACGTAAAGCAAACCACCGCGAGCACGCACTTCTTCAACGTTTGATTTCAGTTTCTCTAGAAGATCGTTACTTGGTGCAACAACCACAACTGGCATGTCAGCATCAATTAGCGCTAGAGGGCCGTGTTTCAGTTCACCTGCTGCGTACGCTTCTGCGTGAATGTAAGAGATCTCTTTCAGTTTTAGAGACGCTTCCATCGCGATTGGGTAGAACTCACCACGACCTAGGAACAGTGTGTGGTGTTTATCTGCGAAATCAGGTGCTAGTGCTTCGATTTCTTTTTCGAAAGACAGCGCTGCATTGATTTGCTTTGGAAGGGCATGAAGTGCTTCTACGATCTCTTTTTCTTTCTCTTTGCTGATGCGGTTTTGTTGCTTACCAAGAGCAGTTACCAGCATCAGTAGCGCTGAAAGCTGAGTCGTAAACGCTTTAGTTGATGCCACACCAATTTCCACGCCTGCACGGGTCATAAATGCAAAGTCAGATTCACGAACCAAAGAAGAACCCGCTACGTTACAGATGGTCATTGCCGCCATGTAACCTTTCTCTTTTGCTAGGCGAAGAGCTGCTAGCGTATCAGCGGTTTCACCAGATTGAGAAAGCGTGATCAATAGGCTGTTTGGACGCGTTACAAACTTGCGGTAACGGAATTCAGAAGCGATTTCTACGTCACAGCTTACACCTGCAATGTCTTCGAACCAGTAACGCGCGGTCATACCTGCGTTGTAAGACGTACCACATGCAACGATCTGTACGTGCTCAACTTTGCTTAGGATTTCTGCCGCGTTAACACCTATTGCTTCAGTGACAACAGAATCAGCCGTGATACGACCTTCCATCGTGTTGATCAGCGCAGTTGGTTGCTCGTAAATTTCTTTCTGCATGAAGTGACGGTATTGACCTTTATCACCCGCATCGTGTTCAGCGTTTGATTCTGTGATTTCGCGTTCTACGCGCTCACCTGTTGCATCAAATACAGTCACGTCACGACGAGTGATCTCAGCTACGTCACCTTCTTCTAGGTACATGAAACGGCGTGTTACGTTAAGGAGCGCAAGTTGGTCAGAAGCAAGGAAGTTTTCACCCACACCAAAACCAATGACGATTGGACTGCCTGAACGTGCCACTACGATGCGTGAAGGGTCTTTACGATCCAACGCTACCGTGCCGTATGCGCCATCCAATTGTTTTGCTGTCTTCTGTACCGCCTCTAGTAGCGTTTCTGAAGTGCGAAGCTCCCACTCAACCATGTGAGCGATAACTTCAGTATCCGTTTGAGATTCAAATACGTAACCACGAGATTGAAGCAGTTCACGTAGCTCTTCATGGTTTTCGATGATGCCATTGTGTACCACTGCGATGTCACCAGACATGTGTGGGTGTGCGTTCACTTCTGAAGGTTCACCGTGTGTTGCCCAACGAGTGTGCGCAATACCAGTACCACCGATCACTTTCGCTTCGTCTACTGCGTCTGCCAGCTCTTGTACCTTACCTAGACGACGAATACGCGTTAAATTTGTCTCACCATCAACAATCGCAACGCCCGCAGAGTCGTAACCGCGGTATTCCAAGCGGCGTAGGCCTTCAACTAAAATTTCTGCAACATCTCGTTGTGCTACTGCACCTACGATTCCACACATGTGTTTATCTCCGTTTGTAGTTTTGTTCTTCCCTGACCATGATTTCAAATAGAGGCAGCAAGCAAAGGCCTTTATCCAGAGGGAAGTGAAATATGAAACTGTTTACATTATTAGATTAGGCGCAAATGACTTTAACGCCATGTTGTTCAATCTGTACTTTGTGTTCTGGTTGTAACTCTGCATCAGTAACCAACACATTAATTTGGTCCCAAGCGAGTTCTAAGTTCGGGATCTTACGTCCCACTTTCTCAGACTCAATCATGACAATGACTTCACGAGACACTTCTGCCATGACTTTACTTAAGCCAATTAACTCATTAAACGTGGTAGTTCCGCGCTCTAAATCGATACCATCAGCACCAATAAATAACTGGTCGAAGTCGTAAGCACGTAATACAGATTCGGCTACTTTGCCTTGGAAGGATTCTGAGTGCGTATCCCAAGTTCCGCCTGTCATTAACAAGGTTGGTTCGCTCTCTAATTCGTTAAGTGCATTGGCGACATGCAACGAGTTGGTCATGACAACCAAGCCTCGTTTATCATTTAATTGCTGAATCAGCGCAGCCGTTGTACTGCCACTGTCGATCACAATTCGGTTATGTTCTCGGATCAGTGATGCCGCTGCTTTTGCCAGACTTAACTTTCGACTCGAAACATTTGGACTCATTTCTTCATGGATAACTTCCGTTGGAATCGCAATGGCGCCACCGTAACGGCGCAAAAGTTGTCCGTTTTTCTCTAAAGAAGCTAAGTCCTTTCTAATCGTGACCTCTGAGGTTTCAAATTTTTGTGCCAGCTCATCAACGCTGACTTCCCCAAGCTCATTTACTAGGTTAGAAATGGCGTGTCTTCTTAATTGAGTGTTTCGTTTCGACATTTAAGTTTTGATTTTAAGTTTCGACTTGAAACTTATTATAGTCAAATCGAAACTTTTAAGTCCATTTATTTCGATCCAAAAAATTAATATTTCTCGTTAAAACCTTGTCCTAAGACAATTCTTAAACAGTGATATTGGATTCATTCGGTGGTAGAATTCGCCACCGAAAAGAAAAAAAATTACAGAATTGACGGTTATTTTTTTGCAACTTTCTGCATATAAAGTGGGATTAGTCACAAAAAGGTAACCAAAATCGCCGATCTTTTAGTCATAAAATGACTAAACTTGGTGAAAGACTTTCAGAACCTGAAGTTCTAATAATGAGGCGGAAAATCGGTGAATGGCAGGCACTAAATGCCATCAAAAGCGCCTAACTTCAGACTAAATAACCGACTTTCAAATTGTAACTATACTTACCGGAGAGTATCTTCCATGAAAAAGACCAAAATCGTATGTACGATTGGCCCTAAAACTGAATCTGTAGAGAAGCTAACTGAACTAGTAAACGCAGGCATGAACGTTATGCGTCTTAACTTCTCTCACGGTGATTTCGCAGAGCACGGCACTCGTATTGCGAACTTCCGCGAAGTAATGGACAAAGTAGGTAAGCAACTTGCTATCCTTCTTGATACTAAAGGCCCAGAAATCCGCACTATCAAGCTAGAAGGCGGTAACGACGTAGATCTAGTAGCTGGTCAAGAATTCACTTTCACAACTGATACTTCAGTTGTTGGTAACAAAGAGACTGTAGCGGTAACTTACGCTGGTTTCGCAGCAGACCTAAACGCTGGTAACACAATCCTAGTAGATGACGGCCTAATTGAAATGGAAGTTATCTCTACGACTGAAACAGAAGTTAAGTGTAAAGTTCTTAACAACGGCGCACTAGGCGAAAACAAAGGTGTTAACCTTCCTGGCGTTTCTGTTCAACTTCCAGCTCTTTCTGAGAAAGACAAAGCTGACCTTAAATTTGGTTGTGAGCAAGGCGTTGATTTCGTAGCTGCTTCTTTCATCCGTAAAGCATCTGACGTTAAAGAAATCCGTGAGATCCTAGACGCAAACGGCGGCAACGATATCCACATCATCTCTAAGATCGAGAACCAAGAAGGTGTAGATAACTTCGACGAAATCCTAGAGCTTTCTGACGGTATCATGGTTGCTCGTGGTGACCTAGGTGTTGAAATCCCAGCTGAAGAAGTAATCTTCGCTCAGAAAATGATGATCGAGAAGTGTAACCGTGCACGTAAGATGGTTATCACTGCAACTCAAATGCTTGATTCTATGATCAACAACCCACGTCCAACTCGTGCAGAAGCGGGTGACGTTGCGAACGCAATCATGGACGGTACTGACGCAGTAATGCTTTCTGGTGAAACTGCTAAAGGTAAGTACCCAGTTGAAGCTGTTACTATCATGGCTCAAATCGCGAACCGTACTGATTCTGCTCTTAAAGCTGAACTAGGTTCTCGTCTAGACAGCCCACGTCTTCGCATTACTGAAGCAGTATGTAAAGGCGCAGTAGACACAGCAGAAAAACTAGCAGCTCCTCTAATCATCGTTGCAACTGAAGGCGGTAAATCTGCACGTTCAGTACGTAAATACTTCCCAACTGCAAACATCATTGCACTGACAACTAACCAAAAGACAGCTGCTCAGCTTGTTCTTACTAAAGGTGTTCGTCCAGTTCTTGTTGAGTCTATCGACAGCACAGATGCTTTCTACAAAATGGGTAAAGAATACGCTCTTGAAGCTGAATTCGGCAGCAAAGGCGACATCGTTGTTATGGTTTCTGGTGCTCTAGTAGCTTCAGGCACAACGAACACAGCTTCTGTACACGTTCTATAAGACTGAAGAATTCAATCATCAGTTAAATAAAAAAGAGGGCTTCGGCCCTCTTTTTTTATATATTTAATCTTGCCCTCATAATCAGTACGCTGTATTATCAATCACAACCGAACTACGTACTGTTTAGTTGTCGTTACGATAATAAAAATTTCATGAGGTTGCTTGTGTCCAGTCCTACCCTTACCGATAAAGTTGCAAAAATGATCTGTCAGGACATCCTGACTGGTGAACTCAAACCAAGTCAAAAGCTTGTAGTTGCTGATCTGAAAGTGAAGTACAACGTGGGTGCATCACCTATTCGCGAAGCACTTGTACAACTGTCTTGGAGCAAGTATGTAAAGCTTGAACCGCAAAAAGGCTGTTGGGTTGCCCCTGTCTGTAAAAAGGAGCTGAATGACCTTTACGAAAGCCTTCGTGTTGTTTCTTCTGTTCTGCTTAAAAAGGCGATTTTAGCGGGTGATGAGAGCTGGGAACTGGATGTATTAACGTCATACCACAAATTGTCTCGCCTGAACTTCGATGAAACTTTCTGCTGGAAAGAGTGGGAAGAACGCCACCATCAATTCCATATTTCTCTATTGGAAGGAGCAGACTCTAAGAACATGTTTGACTTCTTCAGTGACCTGATCAATCAGATCAAGCGTTACCGTTACTTCGCAATGCAAACATTAAGCTCAGAAAAGGATGTACTGTTCAACATTGATGAGCATGAGATGATCATGAAGTTGGTACTGGCGAAGAACAGCGAAGAAGCTATGGACTTACTTGATAAGCACTTGCTAAGCTCAATGGAGCGTATTGAATTGGCGATTGAAACCGCTTAAATCGCACAAAGTCTAGCCATAAAAAAATCGGGAAGTACCCGATTTTTTTGTATTCGCCTTCAAAGCGACGTAGGTTACGCTATGTCATCAAAGCTGTGGCAAATCGAGACTCGATTACGCCCTGCACTTTTCGATTCATACAACGCAATATCAGCACACTTATAAGTGCGAGTGCGATCCGCGGTTAAATCACTATAGCCGACACTCACCGTCACCGACTGTTCTGAATTCTGTTCTACCGCAACTCGCAATCGGTTCAATACCACTTCCGCCTCTTGTGTCGAAGTATGAGGCATGATCACCGCAAACTCTTCACCACCAACACGGGCGACAAAGTCGGTATTTCTAACGCCTTCTTGTAACGTCTCCGCGACACCAAGAATCACTTTGTCACCCTCATCATGACCGAGTTCATCATTGATGCGCTTAAAGTGGTCGATATCAAACAACGCCAAACAAGTTGTGGGGGTATCAGGATAACGCTCAAACATATTGGCATGCTGCGTCAATTGTTCTTCAAACTTCCTACGGTTCCAAAGACTGGTTAAACCGTCTTTTTCACTCAAGTTACGTAATTTTTCTTCCAACAATTTTCGTTCAGAAATATCCACCAACGACGTAATGTAGTAACTGACTTTTCCTGATTTGGCCATGATAGCTTGGATACGCATGATGGCCGTAAATACATGGTTGAGCTTCGTTCGACAACGAACTTCCCCCTCCCAAACATGTTCCACACCCAACTTACTCCAAATCGAAAGGATGTTTTCAATGTCTTCCGGCAAGAAAATCAGATTATGAGCGTTCCAACCTCGCAATCGATTTGATGAGTAGCCCATCATGTTCTCAAACTCTTGGTTCACCATCATGATGCGATGTGAGGTGTCTGAAATCATCACAGCGGTCATGCCATCCAACGCGGCACGAGCCAACTTGGATTCGATACTATGCCGACGGTAATGGAGTGCCAACGTGGTAATCGGCAAAGCGAACACCAGCATCAAACTGAGGACAAATAAGGCTTCTTGGGCTAAGTCATCAATATCTCTTTCTGCTCGTTCAAGCAGTTGTTCTTGAGAAAGATCGATGATCAGATGCAATGGTTCACCAGGGACAAACTCAATGGTGTTGAACGCAATGAGGTGTTTACCGTCATACCCAAAACCCATTTTTTCTGAGCCCATATTTTGCCAAATGTCTGGGTGCATTAGGCCAAAATTAAAGCGATCACGATCTGGAATGATGTCGCCATACAATTTATCACTGTGTAAGCTCGCGACATAAAAACCGGGCTGGTTAATCAGTTCGATGTTGAAATCTCGAACCGGTGAATAGTTCAATCGGGAGGAGAGGTATTGAACGTCGATATTTAATACCAAGTACCCTTCTCGTACCCCATTCATCGCGACAGGCATCATGATTCGAACTGATGGTCGATATGGGTGAATCAAGTCACCATTTTCTTTTTCTAATTCAATACCCCAAGACCCAATTTGATCGTCTTTAAGGTTTTGCGCATAAAGAAAATATTCTCGTTCGGACTTGTCTTGAAGCTTACGAGCAGGAGCCGCAGTACGAATTTTGAAGTCGTAATTAATACGAACATTCTCTCGACCAGCAAGGTTTAAAAAGCGGATCTGCGTGTACCACTTTTGGTTCACCGCAACTGAACTCCACACCTCTTCTAGAATCGCTAAATTTTTGGGATTAGGGTGTCGTAAATAATCATAAAGACTTTGACTGTGACCGAGCAGGTCGCTAATGGAGGATATTTGGTCCTGAACGTTATTGTATTCACGTTCAGAATAGGCCAATTGATGAAGTGCTTCCTTGGCCGTATTTTCTACATTATTAGCCAACAAGCTTTGGTATTTTTGATAATAATAGGTAGAGATTAACGCGCTAAAAAATAGCGTTGTCGCCAACAAAGAGCCGACTAACCTTCTGACTTTCACGCGTACTACTACCCATTTTGTTTACGAAACCATCAATTATATCATCAGTTGTTATTTTCTAAACAAAAAGCCATCGATTTCACGATGGCTTATCACAAATACCCAATGACTTGGATAGAAGGTTTCAGTTATTACGGCTTAAGACAGCGCTCTCCGCGAGCAACCCCAACCACACCACTTCGTGCTACCTCTACCACTTCAGTCACTTCTGAAATAGCTTGAATGAACGCATCCAACTTCTCACTGGTTCCCGCCAACTGAACGGTGTATTGAGAAGCGGTCACATCAACAATCTGCCCACGGAAGATGTCAGCCGTGCGTTTCACTTCTGCTCTCGCAAAGCCGCTCGCTTTCACTTTCACCATCATCAGCTCACGCTCAATGTGTTCAAACTCTGTCACCTCTTGAACTTTAAGCACATCAATAAGCTTATGCAGTTGTTTCTGAATCTGCTCTAATTGCATCTCATCAGAGTTGGTCGTGATGTTCAAACGCGACAAGGTTTCATCATCGGTTGGAGATACGTTCAACGATTCAATGTTGTAACCACGCTGAGAAAACAGACCGACAACGCGAGACAATGCACCAGGTTGGTTTTCCATTAACAAAGAAATAATGTGTCTCATATTACGTTCTCTCCGTTTTGCTTAGCCACATTTTGTCCATACCCTCGCCTTTAATCTGCATTGGGTATACGTGCTCGGTTTCATCTACGTTGATGTCGACAAACACCAAACGATCTTTCATATCCAACGCTTTTTGTAGACCCGCTTCGAGTTGATCTGGCGTTTCAATACGGATACCGACGTGGCCATAAGCTTCTGCAATTGCAGCAAAATCAGGAACAGAACTCATGTACGAGTTAGAGTGACGACCTTGGTAAATAATGTCTTGCCATTGTTTTACCATGCCTAAGAATCGGTTATTTAGGTTGATGATCTTCACTGGAATGTCGTATTGCATTGCCGTCGACAATTCTTGAATGTTCATCTGGATACTGCCATCACCAGTGACAACCACCACTTCTTCTTCTGGCATCGCGAATTTCACCCCCATACCAGCAGGCAAGCCGAAGCCCATAGTGCCAAGACCGCCAGAGTTTATCCAACGACGCGGCTTATTAAATGGGTAGTACAACGCGGCAAACATTTGGTGCTGACCTACATCCGATGCCACGTAAGCATCACCATTGGTGAGCTTGTGCAGCGTTTCAATTACTTGTTGCGGTTTAATGCGTTCCGGAGAGGTCTCATATGCTAGGCAATCACGCTCACGCCATACTTGGATGTCTTCCCACCACTTAGCGATGGCTTGCGTATCATTACTGCTGTTTTGCTCATTCAGCAAGCCAACCATGGTCGCGAGCACCTTATCGGCAGAACCTACGATAGGAAGATCCACTTTGACGTTTTTCGAAATCGAAGACGGGTCAATATCGATGTGCATGATCTTCGCGTTAGGACAGTACTTTTCTAAGTTATTCGTCGTACGATCATCGAAGCGCACACCAATACCAAAGATTAAGTCGGCTTCATGCATCGCCATATTGGCTTCATAAGTACCGTGCATACCTAACATTCCCAACGAGTTCTTATGCGTTCCTGGAAAGGCACCTAAACCCATCAGAGTGCTAACAACAGGCAGATTCAATTCATCGGATAAGGTTTGAATGTGCTCATGCGCACCGGAAATCACCGCACCGCCACCAATATAAAGAACCGGTTTCTTCGCCTCTACTAGAGCTTTAAGCGCTTTTTTGATCTGGCCCTTATGGCCTGAGGTCGTTGGTTTGTACGAACGCATCGAGATGTTTTCAGGATACTCGTAAGGAAGCTTGATTTGCGGATTCAAAATATCCTTCGGCAAATCAATCACAACCGGACCAGGTCGGCCAGTTGTCGAGATATAAAACGCTTTTTTGATCGTCTCAGGAATGTCTTCTGCCTTTTTTACCAAGAAGCTGTGTTTTACGACAGGGCGAGATACACCCACAATGTCACACTCTTGGAAGGCGTCGTTACCGATAAGATTATTCGGCACGTTACCTGAAATAACGATCATTGGGATCGAGTCCATGTACGCTGTAGCAATACCCGTGATGGTATTGGTTGCACCAGGACCCGAACATACTAGCACTACGCCCGGCTTACCGGTTGCGCGAGCATAACCATCGGCCATGTGAGTCGCAGCTTGCTCGTGTCGTACTAATACGTGTTTAATTTGGTCGGTTTTTGCGTGCAGTGCATCGTAGATATCCAGAACGGATCCACCAGGGTAACCAAAGATTTGCTCTACGCTCTCTTCGATCAGAGATTGCACTACCATCTCTGCGCCTGACAACATTGCTGTCATAATTGCTCTCCTTACCAGTTTTCCTCTCCGTAAGGCCAACGGATTGGGCTGGTTTTACATAGTCTAGGTCTTATTCGTAGCCTAATAGAAATACTTCCACTTTTTCAGCTATGTCCTGCGCTTGTCATAACAAAACGCAAGGTAACACAACAAATGTAACGTTTTATTATCAACGGGTCTAATGAGAGTTGAGTCAAAATTTAAACAAGATGCTATAAATCAGAACAAAACTAGGATTAGGCACTAACCAATAAGCACAAATTAGAATCAAGACCATGCTCAAGGAAGAAATAAAGTGAATAATTTCACCAAAAATCACCAAAAAGAACAATTTCTCCTTCAAGAAGGGGATTAATAAGTGTGAAATACGGGCACAAAAAAATCCCCAACGGCATAATCAAGCCAGCTGGGGATTTTTTCATCAATCTGAAATCTAAGTCAGCTTAAGTTACTTTTTATCTGACTTTTCGTTGTACATTTCTTCAATTTCATCTTGGTATTTATCGTTAATCACTTTACGACGCAATTTCTGAGTCGGTGTTAATTCACCTTCATCCATCGAGAAAGCTTTTGGTAACAGTTTGAATTTCTTAACTTGCTCAAACTTCGCTAGCTCTTTTTGTAGGTCGTTTACGCGCTTCTCTAACATTTCTACCACTTGGTGGTGTTTGATCAACTCAACGCGGTCGTGATATTTGATGTTCAGTTCTTTTGCGTACTCTTCTAGCGAGTCGTAACACGGTACGATCAGCGCAGATACAAACTTACGTGTATCGGCAATCACAGCAATCTGCTCAATAAAGTGGTCTTTACCGATCGCACCTTCAACAACCTGAGGCGCAATGTACTTACCATTTGAGGTCTTCATCAGCTCTTTAATACGGTCAGTAATGAACAAGTTGCCATTTTCATCAATGTAACCTGCATCGCCCGTTTTCAAGAAACCATGTTCGTCGAAAGTCTTCTCGGTTTCTTCTGGCATTTTGTAGTAACCACGCATCACCATTGGACCACGCACTAAGATCTCGTTGTTTTCACCGATCTTAACTTGTGCGCCAGGCATTGCCATACCGATAGAGTCAGGACTAAAGCATTGGTCATCCCAACAAGAAACTGTTGCTGTTGTTTCTGTCATGCCGTAGCCAAGCTTTACGTTGATACCGATTGCGTGAAAGAAGCGACCAATCGTCTCATCCAACTTCGCACCGCCACATGGCATGAAGTTGATGCGGCCACCCAGCAATGCACGTAGCTTACTCAGAACCAGTTTATCCGCCAGAGCGTAGGACTTACGCAGCATCAACGATGGCTTGCGATTTTCTTGATGACATGCCGCCATCTTCGCGCCCATGTTAACTGCCCACGTGAACATCACTTTACGGTGGATTGGAGCACGGGATACTTTCTCATGGATAGCAGAGAAAATTTTCTCATAGAAACGAGGTACCGCACTCATAACGGTAGGGCGCACTTCGCTTAGTGCATCACGCACTTGCATGGTGTCTTGTAGGTAGCAGTTAGTCGCGCCTTTGTAGAGCACATAGAACGTCCAAGCTCGCTCAAATACATGTGATAGCGGAAGGAAACACAAAGACACATCATCTTCCGTCAAACTTAAACGCTCATCGTGGCCTTCAAGCTGAGCCGAAATGTTAGCGTAATCCAACATTACGCCTTTTGGCTGTCCCGTGGTACCAGAGGTATAAATCAATGTAAGAAGATCTTCTTCTTGCGCCTGCTCTAAACGAGAAGTTAATTCGCTCTGATGACTATCGTCACCTTTAGCGATGAAATCATCCCACGTCATTGCAAACGTGTGTTCGCCAAGTTCAATGTCATTCGACATCGCGACAATCAGTTCTAGCTGCTGACATTCGCCAAAGATGCTGACGGCTGCGTCAAATTGAGGCTGCTCACCGACAAACAGTACTTTTACGTCTGCATTGTCGATGATGTAAGCAGACTGCGCTGCTGTGTTGGTTGGGTAGATAGGTACGGTTACGCCACGCAATTGCAGCGCTGCAAAATCAGCGATGGTCCATTGCGGCATATTGTTCGAGAAGATACCGATCTTATCTTGAACGCCCAATCCTTGAGCCAAAAGTGCAAGTGACAAAGCATCTACTTGCTGCCCAAACTGCTCCCAAGTAATACCCTGCCATGCATCACCCACTTTATGTTTGAGTGCAACACGAGTACCACCCTTCGCAATTTGTTCACGAATACGTTTAACGATATGAAAATCTAACTTGGCCATTCTCTACATTACCTTTTGGCTTACAGGCGTAAGCTATTTGAGCGCACAAGTGTAACCTCGACGCCTAAAAACGCAACTGACCATTATCAAACTTATCATTATTAAGAGAGCACTATCACTAATGAGAGCATAGCAGGTCTTTAACTGTTGAAGGTTTAATCAACTTAAGTCGCTGTTTCGGTTATTAATTAGCAGAAATAAAAAGACCCCGAGAGACAGAGTACTCTCGGGGCCAAGGAATTGTAAAAATTGATGATTACAAATCCAGTCTGACCAGTTAGTCAGACGATAAATTAAGCTTGTTTAAGCGCAACCACTTCACCACAAGTGATCATTAGCTGGTCGCGTAGCCAGATGTGGCCTTTGTCTTTCTCGCTTGATTCATGCCAGCTTAGGTAACCGCTGATTTCTTTGTTTTCAAACGGGAAATCTAGGATTTGTAGTTGATCGCTGTTTACTGCGTTTTCAGCCATCCAACGTGGTGCAATCGTAACAAGTTCAGATTGGCTTACTACGTATAGCAGGTTGCTTAGGCTTGAACCTTCGTACGCAGCTTGGCAGTCAAGCTCACGGTACGCTTGCTCAGAGAAACTACGTTGACCATGTACACGTGAAAGTTTCGCGTGTTTTTCGTTGATCAGTTGCTCAGCAGATACGCCACCTTGAATACGAGGGTGCGTCTTAGATGCAATCACAACTAACTCATCTTTGAAGATTTCAGTGCTTGAGAAACCTTGGTCATCGAAACGCGCGTAGTCGATTACGAAGTCGATTTCTTGGTAGCGCATGCGTTCAGATAGAAGACGATCAAATTCCGCATCTAGGTGAAGCTGTACGCTTGGCGCTTGCTCGTTGACGTTCGCCATAATGCGAGGTGCAAAACGCATGTCACATGGGCTACAAATCGCTAGCTTAAATAGACGAGTTGAAGACTCAGGCTGGAATACTGAGCTTGGTAGTTCATTACGGATAAGTTGTAGTGCTTGGCGGATTGGGCCAAACAGTTGACGAGCACGTTGAGTCGGCTGAATACCGCGACCCTGACGCATAAATAGCTCATCGTTGAACATCACTTTTAGACGTGCAACCGCATTACTTACTGCTGGTTGTGACATGCCTAGGTTGTGCGCTGCACGAGTAATGTTTTGCTCTTGCATCACAGCATCAAATACGGTCAATAGGTTTAAATCTACACCACGCAATGTGCTTTCCATACGGTAGCTAGCAATTGCGCTCATCGCGTCTTTTTTATCTAACATTGAGTGCGCCTCTTTGTAATCGTCAATTTGGTTCAATGAATTCTTAACGAATAGAATCTCTGTGCGCACAAACAACCGTGGCTGGATTCAGATCATTTTCAGGAATAGAACACCGAATTTGTATTATATTTATCGTCCGGATGTTTCCGGCTTGAACTGTACTATCAACTAATCAATCAAGGTTTCGCAACTAGATTGATATTTAATCATTAAATTTTAGCCAATTAGGTATTTAACCTTTAACTATCATAACCTTAAGAAAAACATAAAAAAGTATAAAACGACTAAATCAGAGATTTCTGACAACCTATTTAGCACGTTAATGACATTCTACAGGGCTCACACAACTCATTTGCCCAACTTATTCTTTGCAGCTCACTTCAAAAACCAGCGTCAATACTTTGGTTCACAAAGTGCACAAATCAGTTAAAGAGGCAGCAAAATCACAGTGAATAGAAATGATATTGAGGGCATAAAAATTCAGCAGCTTCGCAAAGAAACTGCTGTTATTGAAAAGACAAATGAATGGGTTATATATTGGAGACGTAGCTAGGAAAATCAACTTGCTCCCACAGCTCTTCAGAGAGCTTCTCTGGTGTGTCCCACGCACCTTGCAAGACCCATGATGCGATGGCTTTCGCTACGTCTGGGTATTTGACGCTTTCAGCTTGCTGCTCTTTCAACCACTGACGAACAATTGAAATATCCAGACTCTCCATCGATGTAGCTAGACCAAGATCTTCTAACGTTGCAACATTGCTCTGCTGTTCAAATTGTCCAGCGAGTGGCTTGAGCAAAAGTTTTTTGCCCAATGACAACGCCTCCGATGGCAATTCAAACCCACCATTGGCAATCACACCACTGCAACGTTGAAGGTGATGCTGGAAGTTGGTGTGGCACAGCGGTCTCAGCTCGATATTCTCAATCCGCTCACACTCAATCACGTTAGGGTGATAGCAAACAAACGTCTGTTGGTTAAAATGAAACAGCAAATCACTGATGTCTTCTATCGATTCGAATGGCAAATACACTAAAACAAAGTCGTCGTTATCCATGGTGTTTTCTAACGTATGCACAATCGGAGGTAATATCGGTTGGTCGAAATGATACCAATGCAACCCTAAATGATGCTGCGAAGGAGCGAAATGCTCAATGACAGACTTATCGAACCAACTCGCGCCTTTCAGTGGTACTGGATAACGGAACGCATTTTGGTGACTGATGCCAATGCATGGTTTGTTTTGCTTACGAGCCGCCCAAGCTGAAACGGGCTCAAAATCATTGATAACCAAGTCATAGCGAGACAAATCCAGTTGCTGAACTTCTTTGAAAAACTGAATCAGATTGTTGCTCAATGCCGTTTTGGCGTAATTTACCGAGCCTTTCTCTGTGATAAAAGTAAAACCTCGACACGTCTGATAATCACCGAACGCTTCCATCGAGAAATATTTCTCAGGCTCACGACCTGAAAATAGAAAATCAACCTGAACTTCATGCGCTTTAAATGCCTCACTCATCGCTCTCGCTCGAGCAATGTGACCATTTCCCGTTCCTTGAACACCGTACAGGATTTTCATTCATTAGCCTCCTACTATGGCCAAAGCAATAGAACCACAAAGGCCGCCTAACAAAGCGCCAATGATGATGTCAGTGAAAAAATGCACCCCGAGCAAAACGCGCGACGTGCCAATTAAGCTCGCCCACACAAAGGCGAAAGTTCCAAGCTCTGGGTAAAAATGATTGATGATGGTCGCCATCACAAAACCAGCAGCCGTGTGTCCAGAAGGTAAGCTGTAGCGATCTGAAGGGGTAATAAAAGCAGGAAGCATTGCGCTCAGTTCTTCGGGCCGACGTCGTTTAAAGCTGTTCTTTAACGTCCAATAAATCGGGAGCTCGATAGCAAATGCAATCAGACCAGCGAGTAAAAACCACTGCCCTTGCTGTTGATCTAAAAACCAGGCTAATAAGCCAAGCACAACATAAAGGTGCCCATCTCCGCTGTGTGAGACCCCTTTACTGATGTTGGCGACCTGTTGATTAAAACGGTGCTGTAAGCACACACTAGAAAACGCCAAATCGAACTTAGCGATAGTGGCGATTGGCTGTGAAATTGTCTCTAAAGCTCGCATGTTACTTCCCTTTACTTTGACAATACCTTTGTATGAAAAGTAGGTGCTGAAAGTGACAGCTACATGACGAGAATTTGGACAATTGATGACAAACGATGTTTCAGAGAGAGAGGAAAAGCCTGAAGAGGCATAGGCTTCAGTGACACAATATTGGTATCACTGAAGATTCAAAATGGTAGGCGTTGCGAATTACGATCGATCCGAGCTCTCAGCTGGCGCATCGATATACCAGATTTTTCTCTGCTTGCGACAGGCTCGAAGCGAGCCTGTGGTGATATTGCCATTTTTGGTCAGTTCGTAACTGAGATCACGACAGGTGTAACTACCGAACAACTCATTATCTTTTGGCTTATCTACCGATGAAGTTTCATCACTTAACAGAGGGTTAGGTTTGATAGAAAGAATATCGCGATTCACGACATTGCTGCGAGCATAGTCTTTATGGACATAACCTCTGATCAGGCCTTTTTGTTCAACCAACAACCAAGGTTCTCCTTCCACTTTGGCAATCGCGTTAAACACTTCACCTTTTGTTAGCTCCCCCAACTTCTCTCCATCTAAGCTAGGATTAGATCGCAAGTTAAGTGTGGTTTTCGAACGATAAGAGACATCCATAAACTCTAACGTTTTTGATGTGTCCACACCCTCAACGACGGGACGGCTGACTTCAGCCTCTTTCCATTGATTTGGCTGAACACGAATCTTCCACCATGTGTAAGTGTCCGGGTCTTTACCTTTAAACTTATCGCGGTTATCTGATTCCAATGCCACCAGCATTTGATTTAAAAAGGACTCGCGTCCATCTTCACTTAAATACTGATCCATTTGATGATTAATCACCATGACACTTTGGGCATGATCATTTCTCATCACAGAAGAAGCCGTTGCTTCAGCCGTTCCAAACTGAAGCAGCTGACAGCCAGACAGAGAAAGTACCGCTATCGCCAGTGTCGAACGTCCGAGTTGTTTCGCGAAATCCATCAATCCTCAACCTATTTGCTTGTAAAATCCATCCATGCAACCGCTCTACTATAAAACGCTCTAATGGAATTAGGCTAATCAATTAACCCCTTTGTGTGATAGCTCGCAAAGCGTGCGGTATAAAACTTCTCTCTCTATTACTCTTCTCATGATTAATACTTGCTCGAATACAATTTTCCACGCACTAATAAGTGTGCAAAAAAAGTGGCTACCAAAGTAACCACTTTTCGACTCGTTAATGGTTGGTTGAAGTTCGGTTCCAAACCTCCGTAGACCAAGTATTGTTGCTTCGCTCTCTTTGGACAATACCTTTGCTATCATAACTATCGATTTGTCGCTGCCATACTGAGTGGAAGGATCGTGGATAAAGAAGCAAAGTACTACTGATCGCCAGTGCAACCCGAGATTTATAGAACATAACTCACCTTCCTTGACTAATATGCCCTCCATTTTAAATCCTTCTCTTAATGTACCGTAAGGCATTCACAAAACTAATATTAAAAACTTGCTCAAAAAGAACAAAGAAACAAAAAACAATTAATCAGATGAAAAACAATCTGTTAAACTTAGTGTCAAAGCGCAATAAACCACTGTATTTAAAGCGATTATGAGACTGGCAAATCTCCTCCTCTGAGCACAACAAAAACGATTCACGTTGCGAATAACCGCCAACGTCTGAATCTGTTTAAAAACCATTAACAGAAATCCACTCATCCGATATGAATAAAAAATCGACTTTAGGGTTGACGTGTTCCATTGAGTGCGGTACTAATTTGTTAACTTAATTTTGTGGAATGCTTAACAACTATGTCAGCACGTTTTTCTATCCTGCTTAGCCTCCTCCTGATCGTGACCAATTCGCGCGGGTAGGCTGTGGAAGAAAAATAACCACACCAATTTCTAAGAAACCCGCATGCAAATGCGGGTTTTTTTATATCTAAATACCGGAAGTAAACGATTAAATTGCACGAAAAGTGCAGAAATCATGAAGGAAGCAAACATGAACGATCAGGTCATTATATTCGACACCACATTGCGTGATGGCGAACAAGCGTTGTCAGCAAGCTTGACGGTTAAAGAAAAACTGCAGATTGCCTATGCGCTGGAAAGGCTAGGCGTTGATGTTATCGAAGCGGGTTTTCCTGTTTCTTCTCCGGGTGATTTCGAATCCGTACAAACCATTGCAAAACACATCAAAAACAGCCGAGTTTGTGCCCTTTCGCGTGCCGTTGCGAAAGATATCGATGCTGCTGCTGAAGCGCTAAAAGTCGCGGACGCATTTCGAATCCACACTTTCATCTCAACTTCGACTGTTCACGTTCAAGACAAACTGCGCCGTAGCTACGACGATGTTGTAGAAATGGGCGTAAAAGCCGTAAAACATGCGCGTAACTACACCGATGACGTTGAGTTTTCTTGCGAAGACGCAGGTCGTACGCCAATCGACAACCTGTGCCGCATGGTTGAAGCAGCCATCGATGCTGGCGCAAGCACCATCAACATTCCAGACACCGTTGGCTACACTGTACCAAGTGAGTTTGGTGGCATCATTGAAACTCTATTCAACCGTGTACCAAACATCGACAAAGCGATCATCTCTGTTCACTGTCACGATGACTTGGGCATGTCGGTTGCTAACTCTATCGCCGCTGTTCAAGCGGGTGCTCGCCAAGTAGAAGGCACCATTAACGGTATCGGTGAGCGTGCGGGTAACTGTTCTCTTGAAGAAATCGCGATGATCCTAAAAACGCGCCAAGAATTCATGGGTGTGCATACGGGTCTAAAACACGACGAAATCCACCGAACCAGTAAGTTGGTGAGTCAACTATGTAACATGCCAATCCAGAGCAACAAAGCAATCGTTGGTGCTAACGCATTCAGCCACTCTTCCGGTATTCACCAAGATGGCATGCTAAAGAACAAAAACACTTACGAGATCATGACGCCTGAGTCGATTGGTCTTAAGAACCAAGCATTGAACCTAACCAGTCGCAGTGGCCGTGCTGCGGTTAAGAGCCACATGGACGCAATGGGCTACAAAGAAGAAGAGTACAACCTAGATGCGTTGTACGAGGACTTCTTGAAACTTGCTGACCGCAAAGGTCAGGTGTTCGACTACGATCTAGAAGCGCTAATGCACTTCTCTAACTTGCGCGAAGAAGACGACTTCTACAAGTTGAACTACCTAAGCGTTCAATCTGGCAGCGTAATGGCAACCACCAGCGTCAAAATGCAGTGTGGCGATGAAGAAATGTGTGAAGCTGCGGTCGGTAATGGTCCGGTTGATGCGCTATACCAATGTATCTACCGCGTGACAGGTTACGAAATCGTCCTAGACAAGTTTGACCTAACCGCAAAAGGCGAAGGTGAAGACGGTCTTGGTCAAGCAGACATCATCGCTAACTACAAAGGCCGTAAGTACCACGGTACCGGCGTTTCTACCGATATCGTAGAAGCATCTGGTCAAGCGCTATTGCACGTCATCAACAGCATTCATCGCGCCGATAAGATTGAAGAGATGAAGCAAAAGAGAATTGCGACGGTTTAATCATTAATTCATGGAGCTTGAGCCTCACAACTCAGGCTCCAACCAAATTCGTTTTAGACAAGCTCAAAAATTTAGAAAACTTAAAGGATTACCATGACAGACAAATCATACAAAATCGCCGTTTTACCAGGCGACGGCATCGGCCCAGAAGTAATGGCGCAAGCACATAAGGTGCTAGATGCAATCGAGAAGAAACACGGCATTGCGTTTGAGCGTGACGAGCATGATGTGGGCGGCATTGCGATTGATAATCACAGTTGCCCACTTCCAGAAAGCACCGTGAAAGCGTGTGAAGAGTCTGATGCAGTCCTATTCGGCTCAGTTGGCGGCCCTAAGTGGGAACACTTACCACCAAACGACCAACCTGAGCGCGGTGCCCTACTGCCGCTACGTAAACACTTCCAATTATTCTGTAACCTACGCCCAGCGCAAATCCACTCAGGTCTTGAAGCTTTCTCACCACTACGTGCAGACATCTCCGGTCGTGGTTTTGATATCGTTGTTGTTCGTGAACTGACGGGCGGCATCTACTTCGGCCAACCAAAAGGTCGTGAAGGCGAAGGTCCAACAGAGAAAGCGTTCGATACTGAGGTATACCACCGCTACGAAATCGAACGTATTGCAAAAATTGCCTTTGAGTCTGCTCGTCTACGTCGCAAGAAAGTGTGCTCTATCGACAAAGCGAACGTTCTACAAAGTTCTATCTTATGGCGTGAAGTAGTTGAAGAAATCGCAAAAGACTACCCAGATGTCGAGCTATCACACATGTACATTGATAACGCAACCATGCAGCTTATCAAAGACCCAGCACAGTTCGACGTAATGCTATGTTCAAACATCTTCGGCGACATCATTTCTGATGAGTGCGCGATGATCACTGGCTCTATGGGTATGTTGCCTTCAGCGAGCCTAAACGAAAGCAAATTCGGTCTGTACGAGCCAGCAGGCGGCAGTGCACCAGATATCGCAGGTAAGAACATCGCTAACCCAGTGGCACAAATCCTATCAGCTGCACTGATGCTGCGTTACAGCCTAGGTGAAGAAACGGCGGCACAAGACATCGAAACGGCAGTTTCAAAAGCACTATCGGCGGGTGAGCTAACGGGTGACCTTGCTGGTGACAACCCAGCACTTTCGACGTCTGAGATGGGCGATAAGATCGCTGAGTACATCTTAAACTCTTAATACAAAACAGATTCATAATAAATACTAAATCCTCGGTCAACCAATGGCTTTCCTCTAAGTCATTGGTGCAGTAGTAAGGCAGCAAGCCCATTTATATTAAGGCGTTTAGTTCGCTAAATAACTGGATAAATGGGTGTCGCTAACGCAGTTATTGCGGCAAAGGCAACGAGGAAAGGAAGCAAACAATGGGCAAAACATTATACGAAAAAGTCTACGACGCACACGTTGCCGTCGCAGCAGAAGGGGAAAACCCAATCTTGTACATCGACCGTCACTTGGTACATGAAGTGACGTCTCCGCAAGCATTTGACGGCTTGCGTGAAAAAGGTCGCAAAGTGCGTCAGGTCAGCAAAACTTTTGCCACCATGGACCACAACGTTTCGACAACCACCAAAGACATCAACGCATCCGGTGAGATGGCTCGTATCCAGATGGAAACGCTATCGAAAAACTGTGAAGAGTTTGGCGTTACGCTTTACGACATCAACCACAAATACCAAGGCATTGTGCACGTCATGGGCCCAGAGCTTGGTATTACCCTGCCGGGCATGACCATTGTTTGTGGCGACTCGCACACTGCTACACACGGTGCATTCGGCTCTCTCGCTTTTGGTATTGGTACATCTGAAGTTGAGCACGTATTAGCAACTCAAACGCTAAAACAAGCCCGCGCTAAAACGATGAAGATTGAAGTGAGAGGCAAAGTAACTCCTGGTATCACCGCTAAAGACATCGTACTTGCGATCATCGGTGAAACCACAGCTGCTGGCGGAACAGGCTACGTGGTTGAATTCTGCGGTGAAGCGATCACAGACCTTTCAATGGAAGGCCGTATGACCGTGTGTAACATGGCGATTGAGCTAGGTGCTAAAGCCGGTCTAATTGCGCCAGATGAAACCACATTCGAGTACATCAAAGGCCGCAAATTCTCACCTCAAGGTGCCGATTTTGATGCAGCAGTAGAATACTGGAAGACATTGAAAACGGACGATGATGCCCAGTTTGATGCAGTTGTGACGCTAAACGCAGCAGACATTAAGCCACAAGTCACTTGGGGAACTAACCCAGGCCAAGTGATCGCGGTAGATCAACCGATCCCAGCACCAGAAAGCTTTACCGACCCAGTAGAGAAAGCTTCTGCTGAAAAAGCATTGGCATACATGGGCCTAGAAGCAGGCAAAGCACTTTCTGATTACAACGTCGATAAAGTCTTCGTTGGCTCTTGCACCAACTCTCGCATTGAAGACATGCGCGCAGCCGCAGAAGTGGCGAAAGGTCGCAAAGTCGCGTCTCACGTTCAAGCGCTAATCGTTCCTGGCTCTGAGCAAGTAAAAGCGCAAGCAGAAGCGGAAGGCTTGGACGTTATCTTTAAAGAAGCGGGCTTTGAGTGGCGCCTACCGGGTTGTTCGATGTGTCTAGCAATGAACAACGACCGTTTGGGGCCTCATGAGCGCTGTGCGTCTACTTCAAACCGTAACTTTGAAGGTCGCCAAGGCCGTGATGGCCGTACCCACTTGGTTAGCCCTGCGATGGCAGCGGCAGCGGCAATTGCTGGTCACTTTGTTGATATTCGTGAGTTGGATTAGGTTAAGGAGAGAACAGATGTCAGGTTTTAAACAACACACAGGCTTAGTTGTTCCTCTAGATGCAGCGAACGTAGATACTGATGCCATCATTCCAAAACAGTTCCTACAAAAGGTATCTCGCCTAGGGTTTGGTAAGCACCTATTCCATGACTGGCGATTCCTAGATGATGCTGGCGAACAACCGAACCCAGAGTTCGTGATGAACGCTCCTCGCTACAAAGGCGCTTCTATCTTGCTAGCGCGTGAAAACTTCGGCTGTGGTTCATCTCGTGAACACGCACCGTGGGCACTAGCGGATTACGGCATCAAAGCGATGATCGCACCAAGCTTTGCCGATATTTTTTACGGTAACTCGATCAACAACCAAATGGTGCCAGTTCGTTTGACTGAGCAAGAAGTGGATGAAATCTTCCAGTTTGTTGAGGCTAACGAAGGCGCAGAAGTGGAAGTGGACCTAGAAGCGAATGTGGTTCGTGCCAACGGCAAAGAATATGGTTTTGAAATCGATTCGTTCCGTCGTCACTGCTTACTAAACGGTTTGGACAACATTGGTTTAACCCTTCAACACGAAGATAAGATTGCCGAGTACGAAGCGAAGATCCCGAGCTTCTTAAGCTAATTAAAATCGCAATTTAAACAAATAAAAGGTTGGCTTATGCCAGCCTTTTTTCTTTTATTGCCTCAAGAAAGAAACTTCGCCTTATGCAGGTCTACAATATCAATAAGGTTTTACCCAAAGGTATCTCTATGAAGCGTCTGTTATTGCTCTTGTGTGCTCTCGTTTCTTTCTCAACATTTTCCGCACCTAAATCGGATTTGTGGCCGTATTGGAAACAATCGAATCAAGCTAGCCAAACCAAGATTTCTCATCAAGAGTGGCAACAACTGCTTGATAGTTATTTAGTTAAGCAAGGTGAGAATACTTTGTTTCGCTATAGCAAAGTCACGACCTCCGACAAAACGAAGTTAAAGCAGTACATCCAAAGGCTCGCAAAACTCAACCCTCTACAGTACAACCAAGCGGAGCAATACGCCTACTGGGTAAACCTTTACAACTCCATCACTGTCGACTTAATCCTAGATAACTATCCTGTCGAATCGATTACCAAACTTGGTGGGCTATTTAGCTTTGGCCCTTGGGGAGACGATGTGGTCGTGGTCAACGGGAAAGATCTGACTTTAAACGATATTGAACATCGCATTTTACGTCCAATTTGGAATGACCCGAGAACCCATTACGCGGTTAACTGTGCCAGCTTGGGATGCCCTAATCTGCAGTCTCAAGCATTCACTGCTGACAACACGCAAGCTCTACTGGATAGTGCCGCTAGAACATTTATCAACAGCAACAAAGGCGTATCTATTCAAGGTAACACGGCACAGCTGTCTTCTATTTATGATTGGTTTGCAACGGACTTTGGTGGAGAAAAACAAATCTTCAAACACATTGCAAAGTACGCACCGCAATACAAAAACTTCTCTGGCAAAGTGAAATACGAATACGATTGGACCTTAAATCAAGCTAACTAAAGAAGTTACTGATAGGCTAATACGCTTTGGGCTTCCCATAACCGAAAAGCAAAAGGACACCAGTAAACCAAACGCTGAGTATAAGAACGAGAAAAGGGCACTGAGTGCCCTTTTTGTTTTTGAAGCTTGATAGAAAACGTCCGACTACTTAAAACCTTTCACTTTCTTTATCAGATCGTAAGCATTTTGAATTTCTTGCGATTTTTCTTTTGCGACGTTCATCATCTCAGGTGGTAAGCCCTTCGCCATCAACTTATCTGGGTGATGCTCATTCATCAACTTGCGGTAAGCACGCTTCACCGTTTTACTGTCCGCATCTGAGTTAACATCCAAAATCTTGTAGGCATCAGCCAACTGATCCGCTTGTGAAGCTTGTTGCCAACCAGCTGATTGGTATTGTCCCTGCTGCTGGCCATGGAAACCACCTTGGCTTTGAAAACGAAACGCGGCTTCTTGCATGTGCAGGCGACGCTCTAATTGCTCTGAAGAGAAACCTAAACCGCGGGCAATTTTATGCAGGACATTACGTTCACTCGGATGAATCGAGCCATCAGCAAACGCAGCAGAGATCTGAAGCTCCAAGAAAAATTGCAATAAATCAAAACGCCCTGCTGAAGAGATTTTCACGCGAACCAATACATCTTCAAGCGGAAAATCACTCTCTTTACCATCACGGAACGCTTCTTGTGCCGCACGACGTTGCTCGCCATGTAAACTCATACGGTCCATCATCGCAGACGCTAGTTGAATCTCTTCTTTGGTGACTTGACCTTTGGCTTTAGCCACATGTCCCATAACTGCGAATGCAGCTTTAAAAAATTCTTCCTGACGTTGTGCCTGGCTAGGACCTTTACCAAAGCCCCCCGTCGAAAACCCCGCTTGGCTTAAACGACGTGCTTTATCGAATTGATGACCGATAAATAGACCAAACAATAAACCGAATGGGCCACCGAGTAACAAGCCAAAAAAGGCACCCAAGATTTTGCCAAAAATATGCATTATGTGTTCTCTATCAATGAATTTTTATCGACGACGGCGGTCTTATAGTGCCGGACGCAACGATTTCCTTTATGATAATGGAATTAGTTTTATTACGGTCAGGCTATTTCGCCTGCTTATCTTTGCAGCTATTTTATATTGGCATTATGCCACAGCGAATCCATGCTCTGGGATAATTGCAAACTATAGTTGATTCATTTGGCTATATAGCGAGGGTACAACAAGCCCTATAGCCATCGAGTAGTAGTGACACAGGAAAGTTCAATTCAATGCAACATTTCTCCCGCACATGTTTAGCGGCCTCTATCAGCACCGCCTTGTTTGTACCCACCACTCAAGCTGAAGCGAATATCCATGATAGTGTGCAGGAAATGCCCACCACAGATCAATGTTTGGTCGAGACAAGTGGTGAGGAGGACGCGCTTAATTCCCCAGTGGTTGTTCAAGCTGATAGTCTACAAGCCATCAATGGCGATAAGGCTCAATACTCTGGCAACGTAGAAGTTACGCAAGGTCCAAAGAAAATCACCGCCGATAGCGTAACGCTTCATCAACAAGATAACGTGGTCGTGGCAGAAGGCAATGTAACCTTCAATGACGGTCAGGTTAAAGCACGTTCAGATCGTGTTACCAACGACATCAATCAAGATACGTTTTCGCTTGAAAACACCAACTACCAGTTCTTGTGCCAACAAGGTCGCGGTACCGCTGCGTACATAGCCCGTACTGGCCAGTCAGTGTACGAACTTGAAGATGGTTCGATTACCTCTTGTCCTCAAGGTGACAACTCTTGGCGCTTAGTGGCTTCGGGCATCGATGTTGATCAAGATGAAGAAACGGCAACGTTACATCACCCACGTTTTGAGATCATGGACGTCCCTGTTTTCTACGTGCCGTACATGACGATGCCAATTGGTGACACGCGTAAAACGGGCTTCCTATTCCCATCCATGTCATACGGCTCTAGCGACGGTATGGAAGTTGAACTTCCTTTCTACTGGAATATCGCGCCGCAATACGACATGACACTTACTCCGCTCTACATGCAGAAACGTGGCACCAAGCTTGACTCTGATTTCCGTTACCTAACCGAAGGTTGGGGTGAAGGTGAAATCAAAGGCGAGTACATGAGCAGCGACAAACGCTACGAGGACGAATCTCGTTGGGGTTACCAATTCAAACACGATGGCATCATCAACAAACAGTGGGTGGTCAGTGTTGATTACTCAAAAGTGAGTGACATCGACTACTTCCGTGACCTGGATTCTGACATTGGTAACCGAGAAGACGGCCAATTGCTTCAAGAAGGCGAAGTACAGTACCGTTCAGACTTCTGGGACGCCTCTTTGTCTGTCCGAGATTTCCAGATACTTTTGAAAGAAGAAAACCAACCGTACCGTCTATTGCCGCAACTGGACTTGAACTACTACACCCCACTTTTGGGTAACTACGTCAACTTTGACGTGAAGAGCCAGATCAGCCGTTTTGACACTGACGATACAGCGAAGCCTGACGCGACTCGTGTGCACGTAGAGCCAGGCCTCACGATTCCTCTATCAAACTCTTGGGCGACATGGACCACAGAAGCTCGCGTATTATCGACCTACTACTCCCAAGATCTGAGTGGCTTAACAGACACCGATCTAAGAAATCAACTCGATGAGACCGTATCGCGTGTTATTCCAGAATTCCGCACACATGCTCAGATGTACTTGGAGCGTGATACCAGCTGGATAGAAGGCTACACACAAACATTGGAACCACAGCTTCAGTATTTGTATGTACCAGATGAAGACCAAACTAACATCTACAACTACGATACGACGTTACTGCAAACTGACTACTACGGTCTATTCCGCAGTCGTAAATACAGTGGTATCGATAAAATCGCGTCAGCAAACCAGTTAAGCTACGGTGCAAGTACGCGTTTCTTTGATGATGATTACAAAGAACGTCTTAACGTTTCGTTTGGTCAGATCTACTACTTCGATAAGAAAACCAAGATCAGCAATAATCCGAGCCTACCGGATGAGACCTCAAACTACTCATCATGGGCGGTTGAAACTGATTTCAACTACAACGATTACTTGTTCTATCACGGTGGTATCCAGTATGACATCGACCTGAGCTCGATGCAGTTGGCGAACAGCACTCTGGAATACCAATTTAACGGTGGCTTCATTCAAGGTAACTACCGTTACGTTACTCGTGAATACATTGAAGATACGATCATTCTCGAAAACCTCGACACAATCACTCGTAAAGGTATTTCACAAGCAGGTATCGTAGCCGCGTATGAATTCAACCCGAGTTGGTCGGCAAGCGGCCAGTACTACTACGACTTAAACGAAAACATCGATATGGAATGGCTTGCCAGCCTCCGCTACCAATCAGATTGTTGGTACTTCGGTCTAACTTACTCAAACCAATTATTGGGCTGGGATGACAAAGCAATCGGAAGCGACGGTGCTTCTCCAGAATACGAAAACAACATCAGCGTTAACTTCGGTATTCAAGGCTTTGCCACCAATCAACGTGCGATTACCGCAGAAAAAGAACTTGATGGTTCGGACAACGCGATCAAATACGGTCGTCCATTCTATTTGAACAATTAATCGAATTGAGCGTCTTAACTACTAGTAAGACGCTCAACTCTATAATACTGACGGAATTTTAAATGAAAATTTGGAAATCAATCATCTTCACAACCCTATTCTCTTTAGGTGTTAATGCTGCACCTGTAGAGCTTGATCAGGTTGCTGTTATCGTCAACGACGGTGTGATTTTACAAAGCGACATCAACACTGCAATGAAAACACTTCAAGCTAATGCTCGTCAGAGCGGTAAGAGCTTACCTTCAGCAAGCGTGTTGAAAGACCAAGTGGTTGAGAAACTGATCATTGATACGCTTCAAGGTCAAGAGGCTGAACGTATCGGCGTACGAATTGATGACAACCGCTTGAATCAAGCGATTGCAGAAATCGCTCGTAACAACAACCAAAGCGTTGAGCAACTTGCCGCCTCTGTCCAAGCTGAAGGGTTAAGCTACTCTGAATTCCGCGAACAAATTCGTAAAGAGATCGCCGCGTCTGAAGCTCGTAATGCGCTTGTACGTCGTCGTATCAACATTCTCCCAGCGGAAGTCGATAGCCTAGCAGAACAACTTGCAACAGAAACCAATGCAACCGTTCAATACAAAATCGGTCATATCCAATTGCGTTTCTCTAACGATAAAGACAAGTCAGAAGTCGAAGCAGAAGCGAATGCATTAGTGAAAAAATTGAGAGATGGTGCGGATTTCTCGCAAATGGCCTACACCTACTCAAAAGGTCCAAAAGCCTTGCAAGGTGGTGATTGGGGTTGGATGCGTAAAGAAGAAATGCCAACTATCTTCGCAGACCAAATCAAAATGCAAAACAAAGGCAGCATCATTGGTCCATTCCGCAGCGGTATTGGCTTCCACATCCTAAAAGTAGAAGATGTAAAAGGCCTAGAAACAGTCGCGGTCACAGAAGTCAATGCTCGACATATTCTGATCAAACCGACCGTTATCCTAAGCGATGATGGTGCGAAGAAGCAGCTAAATGAATTCATTCGTCGCATTAAAGCGGGTGAAGCAACCTTTGCTCAATTGGCAACACAATACAGCCAAGATCCAGGTTCTGCAGCACAAGACGGTGAACTGGGCTACCAAACACCAGACCTATACGTACCAGAATTTAAACACCAAGTTGAAACATTGCCTGTAGGCTCAATCAGTGAACCATTCAAAACTGTACACGGCTGGCACATTGTTGAAGTTTTAGACCGTCGTCAAGTTGACCGCACTGACTCAGCAATGAAAAACAAAGCCTACCGCATTCTTTTCAACCGTAAGTTTAACGAAGAAGCAGGCGCATGGATGCAAGAACTACGAGCAAGCGCGTTTGTTGAAATCGTGGATAACAATGATGGCAACTAATTCGATTCGAAGAATCGTCGTAACCGCAGGGGAACCTGCGGGGATCGGCCCTGATTTGGTGCTGGCCTTATCAAAGGAAGACTGGGCGCACCAAATCGTCGTTTGTGCAGACAAGAATGTCTTAGCAGAAAGAACTAAACAGCTCGGCATAGACGTTCAACTGTTTGATTACAATCCAGAAGAAGCACCAAAAGCGCAACAAGCTGGCACATTAATCGTAGACCACATTGAAATCGCTGAAACCGCGGTTGCAGGTCAACTTAATGAAGCCAACGGCCACTACGTATTAAAAACGTTAGAAAGAGCCGCTTTGGGCTGTATGAATGATGAATTTGATGCTATTGTCACCGGCCCTGTACATAAGGGGGTGATAAATCGCTCAGGTGTTGCATTCAGTGGTCACACTGAATTCTTTGCTGAAAAGTCCAATACACCATTGGTCGTGATGATGTTAGCGACTGAAGGACTGCGAGTGGCACTCGTCACCACGCATATTCCTCTGGCTTACGTATCAAAAGCCGTTACGGAAGAGCGATTAGAAAAAATCATCGATATTCTTCATAAAGATCTTGTAGAAAAATTTGCCATCTCGCAACCAAACATCTATGTTTGCGGGCTAAATCCACATGCGGGAGAAGATGGCTGTTTAGGTCGCGAAGAGATCGAAACCATCACTCCGACATTGGAAAAGATTCGACAAGAAAAAGGAATCAATCTGATTGGCCCTTTGCCGGCAGATACCATTTTCAATGAAAAGTATTTAAACGATGCTGATGCTGTTTTAGGTATGTACCACGATCAAGTGTTGCCTGTATTAAAATACAAAGGCTTTGGTCGTTCAGTAAACATTACACTTGGTCTACCATTTATAAGAACCTCGGTGGATCACGGTACTGCATTAGAACTGGCAGGGACAGGTCAAGCGGATACAGGGAGCTTCCGAACAGCGCTCACGCATGCGATAGAATTGGTAGAGAAGAAACAATGAGAAATGATGTCCATTTAGGACACAAAGCGCGTAAACGTTTTGGTCAAAACTTCCTGAACGATCCATACATTATTGACGGTATCGTATCATCAATTAACCCAAGACCTGGCCAGAACCTTGTTGAGATCGGTCCAGGCCTTGGTGCAATTACAGAACCTGTGGGTCGCGAAGTCGACAAGTTCACGGTTATTGAACTCGACCGAGATCTAGCAGAACGTCTACGCAACCATCCAGAATTAGCTGACAAACTGACTATTCATGAAGGCGATGCTATGCGCTTTGACTTCACGCAGTTAGTGAAGCCAAACAACAAGCTACGTATCTTCGGTAACTTGCCATACAACATCTCGACACCATTGATGTTCCACCTATTTGAATTCCATAAAGACATTCAAGACATGCACTTTATGCTTCAAAAAGAAGTGGTAAACCGTTTAGCCGCAGGCCCAGGCAACAAGGCTTACGGCCGCCTAACGGTAATGGCTCAGTACTACTGTAAAGTTGTACCTGTTCTAGAAGTACCACCAACAGCGTTTGTACCGCCACCGAAAGTTGATTCAGCAGTCGTACGCTTAGTGCCTTACGAAGTCCTTCCGCACCCTGCGAAAGATTTGCGTTTGTTGGAGCGCGTATGTCGCGAAGGCTTTAACCAGCGTCGTAAGACCGTTCGTAACTGCTACAAGTCGCTATTGAGTACAGAAGTATTGGAAGAGTTGGGCGTAAACCCAAGTATGCGTCCAGAAAACCTAACGCTACAACAGTTTGTCGCCATGGCGAACTGGCTTGCGGATAATCCGCAGCACCAATAACTCAAACGATGAGCCAAACCCTTCGCGGTTTGGCTTATTATTATTGAGATAATCCGTTTTTCGAGGAGTGCACATGGACGTCATTCAACCTTGCATCAAGATTCAAGTTCACACCAAATACATTGAAGAACAGTCCAACCCAGAACTGCAACGTTTTATTTTCGCCTACGTCATCACCATCAAAAACCTCAGCCAACAAACCGTACAATTACTCAGTCGTCGCTGGTTAATTACGGATTCAAATGGCAAACAAATGACGGTAGAAGGCGAAGGTGTTGTCGGACAACAGCCCTTTATTCCTAGCAATGATGAATACACCTACAGTAGCGGTACTGCATTAGAAACTCCAGTAGGTGTCATGCAAGGACACTACATGATGTTGGATGAGAAGGGACAAGAGTTTCTCACCGAAATAGACCCTTTCCGACTTGCTGTTCCCAATGTCCTAAATTAATCAGGAGAGTCAGTGGCTACCTACATCGTTGGTGACATTCAAGGCTGTTTCGATGAACTGCAACAGCTACTAGAACACGTTAATTTCTCAACTCAACACGATCAACTTTGGCTTGCTGGTGATCTGGTGGCAAGAGGGCCGAAGTCATTAGAAACACTGCGCTTTGTTAAATCCCTTGGCGACAGCGCTAAAGTTGTCCTCGGCAATCACGATCTGCACCTAATGGCGGTTTCTAAAGGCTTAAAGAGGGTGAAGGACAAAGATAAAACCGCACCTATCTTTTCCGCACCAGATAAAGATGCTCTACTCACTTGGTTAGCACAGCAACCACTCATGGCGGAACACGATGAGTTCGTTATGTGTCATGCGGGCATCTCACCTTTATGGGATCTACAGACGGCTCGAGCATGTGCACGTGAGGTCGAGGCGATAATTCAGAGTGAGCAACTGCATTGGTTACTGGAAAATATGTACAGCAACCAACCTGATCTTTGGGAGGAATCTCTATCAGGCTTAGCTCGCTATCGCTATACCATCAATGCATTTACCCGTATGCGCTTTTGCTTTCCCGATGGGCGCTTGGATATGGATTGTAAACTTCCACCACAAGAAGTTTCAGAAGATGAGCTTGTTCCTTGGTTTAAACTGCCACAACGTGTGCCTTTAGAAAAAGCGGTCTTATTTGGTCACTGGGCAGCACTGCAAGGTTACATTGAAGAGAGCATTATTGGCCTTGATACGGGCTGTGTTTGGGGTGGCTCATTAACTATGATTCGCTGGGAAGATAAGCAAGTTTTCACCCAAGAAGCACTCAGTTAACAATTCGAATTAGCGGACTAGAAAACAAAAAGCACCGTATTGACGGTGCTTCTCTTATTCGGCTCAATTTGATTATTTTTCTAAAATCGTAAAACGCATGTTATAAGCGTTTTTCTCATCAGCTTGATATTCTCTAGTATACGTTTCTTGGAATTCATCATCCCATTGAGGAAATTGAGTATCTCCCTCAACATCAGCATCAATAAAAGTTAGATACAACTTATCAGCTTTATCAAGAAATGCTTCATAGATACTGCCACCGCCGATAATCATAACCTCATCATGACCTTTGGCAGCTTCTAGCGCTTCTAAAGTAGAGCTCACTACTATTACGTCTTCTGCTGCATAAGATGGGTCTCTGGTAATGACTATATTGAGCCTATTTGGTAGAGCTTTACCAATTGACTCAAAAGTCTTACGCCCCATGACCACAGGCTTACCTAGTGTATGTTCTTTGAACCAAGCAAAGTCTGCAGGAAGGTGCCAAGGCATTGAGTTATCGTTACCGATGATCATTGGCTTTTCTTTATCAATAGCACCGTTATGTGCCATTGCCGCAATCATGCTAATCATAGAAATACTTTACCTTGAAGAAATTTGAGCGCAAATTATACCTAAATAACACTTTAGAACAAACGATCGCCTAAACAATTGGTCTTCTTCGATAAAAAAGTAACCCAGGAACTGCCAAGCCAACCGCTAAGCCTGCAATAATAAACATCGCCTTAAGAAAGTTCTCCATACATGTCGCAATTAACTCTGGCGAATAACCCAAGTGGTTTATCTCCACCATGGCAATCATGGCTTTAAAGGCAAATACACCGGGCACCATTGGGATCAAAGCTGCAACAGTAAAAACTTTGGGATGAGCAAGAAAACGATGCGACCAATGTACGCCGATTAAGCCAACAAGGGTCGCAGCAAAAAAGCTCGCCCACTCAATCGGCAAGCCAAAGTGCATCATCAAATAGCGACTGCCATGACCAATCGCACCACCTACGGCACAATAAACTAAAGCGCGCTGTGGCACGTTAAACACCATGGCAAAACCCACTGCAGGAATCGCCGCAAAAAACATATCATTCAGCAGGCCAAGTGCGAGTTCAAATACACTCATTAGCTCATCCACCCCCAAATACCGGTGACTTCCATCGCTGCTACGATGCCAAGTGAAGTTGCTAATGTCAGTAGACTTGCCATGGTAAATCTCGCGATGCCCATATTGATGTGGCCTTTAAGCATGTCTGCAACGGAGTTAATCAGAGGGAAGCCCGGTACTAACATCAGGACCGAAGATGCCATTGCTACCGTAGGTAAATTACCAATTTCAAAGATCACGGCTTGAGCGGAAATCAACGTTGTGACGAATGCTGTGGCGGCGAAATTAAGTAGAGGATTAAAATGTCGATGCCCAATCTCTTGTCTGACGATCATACCACCAGCAGAAGCGAGGAACGTCATGCCGAAGACTCCCCAATCTCCTCCAGCTAGATGACTAAAGGCAGCACAAGAAAGACCAATCATAAACACGACTAACCAGCGGTTATAGCGCTCTGGGCTGATGGTATTGAGTTTCTTCTGTGCCATTTTCACATCGAGTAAACCGCGCTCCATCATGATACAGATACGCTGAATTTGCGCAATGACACGCATGTTAATTCCACGATCGGCACAGCTTCTTGTGGTAGTAATGCAATGATCGTCCATCACCGTTGTGACCACCAAGGCATTGGCAGACAGTGCAACAGCAACATCGCTAACGCCACTCGCAAACCCAATGCGCTGCATAATATCGCTCACCAGCGTACTTTCTGCACCGTGTGCTAATAACATTTGCCCGGCTTGAGCCACGAGCCGAGAAATGGCTCTTTGATTGGACGCCGCCATAGCTTCTTCAGGCGGCATAGCTTCCGATGTCATAAATACTTCCTAAGTCCATTTATACCCAAGTAACCTCACCCTTGGGAGGGTGTCATTGACCCCGCTCTGAATCCTACATCTTGAAGTCACTTGGGTATATTTTATTATTGTGCCGTAAAACACATCGTCTAAACATGATTTAGATACAAAAAAAGCCGCAATATACATTGCGGCTTAATGAAATAACTAGCGATTAGTCACGGACGTAAACAACGTGACCATCGTCTTCTTCATCGTCCCAGTCATCCCAATCGTCGTCATCTTCTTCAGTGATCACGTCTTTACCAGCGATGGCATCTTTATGGTAATCATCCCACATGAAGTTCACTTTATCTTCTTCAGCAACTTCTTCCTCTTCACGAGGTAGGTTTTCCATAAAGTCAGCTAGCTTGTAGCAAAGCTCTTTAGTGCCGTTACGGTTGATTGCAGAGATCTTAAAGAACTCATCTTCCCAACCAAGCGCATCCAAGATCTCTTGGATCTTTTCATTCGCTTCTTCTTCCGGCATAAGATCAGTCTTGTTGAAGACTAACCAACGAGGTTTACCAGCAAGTTTTTCACTGTACTGCTCTAGCTCATCAATGATGGTTAGGGCATTTTGAATTGGGTCTGACTGATCGATCGGCATGATATCAATCATGTGCAGTAATACGCGGCAACGCTCTAGGTGCTTAAGGAAGCGAATACCTAGACCAGCACCGTCAGCGGCACCTTCAATTAGACCAGGAATATCAGCAACTACAAAGCTTTTCTCAGGTACGACACTCACTACACCCAAGCTTGGGATTAGCGTAGTAAATGGGTAATCTGCTACTTTTGGTTTTGCTGCTGATACTGCGCGGATAAAGGTTGATTTACCTGCGTTAGGTAGACCAAGCATACCAACATCAGCCAATAGCAATAGCTCTAGACGGATTTCACGAATTTCACCTTTAGTACCTAGCGTTCTCTGACGAGGAGCGCGATTTACTGAAGATTTAAAACGCGTGTTACCAAGACCGTGCCAGCCGCCTTTCGCGACCATCACTTTCTTGCCGTGTTCAGCAACTTCTGCAACGATTTCATTAGTGTGGATATCAACTGCGCGCGTACCTACAGGAACACGCATTGTGATGTCTTTACCACGTTTACCCGTACAGTTACCACCACGACCATTTTCACCGCGTTCTGCTTCGTAAAAGCGTTGGAAACGGTAATCGATCAGGGTATTTAGGTTTTCATCGGCTTGGATGTATACATCACCGCCATCACCACCATCGCCGCCATCAGGGCCGCCTTTAGTGATGAATTTTTCACGCCAGAAACTTACAACGCCGCTACCGCCGTCACCAGCCTGAACTTTTACTACCGCTTCATCTACGAACTTCATCTTTTACTCCGACTACTTCGTGCGTGGATTTAATCTGACTTATCATCAAACAATTTTAGCAGATGACAGATCTAAGCACCCTGAACCTACCAATAAGGTAAAAACGAGAAACTTGAATATGTCGACTGCTACAAATAAAAAACCCCGCCGAATCGGCAGGGCTTTTGAATTCAGCTTTAAAGCTTAAATAATTAACCTAAAAGGTAAATTACTCAGCTTCGATGCTTACAAACTTACGGTTTTTAGGACCTTTAACCTCGAACTTCACTTTACCTTCAGTAAGAGCGAATAGAGTGTGGTCTTTACCGATACCTACGTTGTTACCAGCGTGGAACTTAGTACCACGTTGACGTACGATGATGTTACCTGCAAGAACAGACTCACCACCGAAACGCTTAACACCAAGGCGTTTGCTTTCTGAATCGCGGCCGTTACGAGTAGAACCACCAGCTTTTTTGTGTGCCATTGTTAAACTCTCCTAATAGATTAAGCGTTGATACCAGTGATCTTCACTTCAGTGAACCACTGACGATGACCCTGTTGCTTACGAGAGTGCTTACGACGACGGAACTTAACGATTTTAACTTTATCGCCACGACCGTGTTGTACAACTTCAGCAACAACTTTGCCGCCCTCTACAAGAGGAGCGCCAACTTTGATGTCTTCGCCGTTAGCAACAAGAAGAACTGTATCAAATTCAACAGTTGCACCAGTTTCAACGTCTAATTTCTCTAAACGAAGAGTTTGACCTTCGCTTACACGGTGTTGTTTACCACCAGATTGGAAAACAGCGTACATATTTTACTCCGCTTTTTCCGCACAGCCTTTTCATGAGGGTGTGCGCTAAACTAATCATCAATAGGGCGCAGATTCTACAGAAGAGATGCCCCTATGACAAGCCATATTTTGAAAAAATTGGCGAAAAGCTAATCGCCAAAGAAAAGTGCGGCAATCATGCCCTTTAGTAATGTATTAATCAACGTTTTTTAGTGTATTATTCGACAATTATATAAATCGAATAAGCCTTGCAGGGTCTAACTTCAGCCGGATATACGATGGATTTTAAAACTATCCAAGCGCTTACTGCCGATGACATGGCAAAAGTGAATGAAACAATTCAAGCCCAACTAAATTCTGATGTCTCTTTAATCAACCAGCTCGGTTTCTATATCGTGAGTGGTGGAGGCAAACGCTTAAGACCACTTCTGGCGATATTGTCAGCACGTGCTCTTGGTTACCAAGGTAACGGCCATACAATGGCAGCGGCGTTTATCGAGTTCATCCACACAGCAACACTGTTGCACGATGATGTGGTAGACGAATCAGACATGCGCCGTGGTAAAGCGACAGCAAACGCTGCGTTTGGTAATGCCGCTAGCGTGTTAGTTGGGGACTTTATTTATACTCGCTCATTCCAAATGATGACTGAGCTAGGATCAATGAAGATCCTTAAACTAATGAGTGACGCAGTTAATGTAATCGCAGAGGGTGAGGTTCAGCAGTTAATGAACTGCAATGATCCTGACACGACAGAAGAAAGCTACATGCAGGTCATCTACTCTAAGACCGCACGTTTGTTTGAGTCTGCAACCCAAATTGGTGCGATTCTTAACGATGCTCCTGAAGAAGTAGAAGTCGCTTTCCAAAACTACGGTAAATATTTGGGTACAGCATTCCAACTGATCGATGACGTGATGGATTACACGTCTGACGGTGAGGATATGGGTAAGAATGTTGGTGATGATTTAGCTGAAGGCAAACCAACGCTTCCTCTACTTCATGCCATGCGCAATACCACGCCAGAGAATGCACAGATGATCCGTGAGGCTATCGAAAAAGCCAACGGAATGGATCACTTGGATGACATTCTTGCTGTAATGAAAGTAGCCGGCTCACTTGAGTACACAACGCAGAAAGCACTAGAAGAAGCAGACAAAGCGATTGCAGAACTCGCAATCTTGCCAGAGTCAGAGTACAAGCAAGCGCTTATTACACTGGCTCACATGTCAGTGAACCGCACTAGTTAACGGCATAAAATAGACCCACAATAAAAAGGAAGAGCATGGCTCTTCCTTTTTGTGTACCTCAAATTCTTCTCACCGCTACTATCTAATAGTATCTATCGCAGCTATCGTGAAGCTGTGGGTTATCTTCAATTTCGTCGAAACTGACCGCCAACTGCTCTTCCGAACCTTGTTTGGCAAGAAGCACTGTCTCCGCCTCTTGATCAACCACTAAGATTGTTCCGACACCTTGTTGGCATTCCACCACCATACCTTTACGGATTCGATTGGCTTCCATCATCTTCTCCCTCACAAAGTTGTTTGATTCAGACTCTGTTACGCGAGATAAAATGAAAGGATCAAAAAAGCCGATCTAAGATCGGCTTTCTTCTTTATATAGCTTTCTCTTTTTAGAGACGCTTATTTCGCGAATTCAACACCAATGTTGATATCGCCATTTAGCGTTTCTAACATACCATCAAGTGCTGACTTCTCGTAGTCACTTAGTGCGCCATAGCTTAGTACTTCTTCTACGCCGTCTTTACCCAGTTTAACTGGTTGTGCAAAGTAAGGCGCATGTTCACTGCCACCTTCCACGTATGCACATTCTACTACGCCTTCTTCACCTTGAAGTGCTCGTACTAGAGCAAGACCGAAGCGACATGCTGCTTGACCCATAGACAGAGTCGCGCTACCGCCACCCGCTTTTGCTTCAACAACTTCTGTACCCGCATTTTGGATACGTTTCGTTAGCGCTTCTACTTCTTCAGCGGTGAACTCAACACCTTCTACTTGAGATAGAAGAGGAAGAATAGTCACACCAGAGTGGCCACCGATAACAGGAACGCGAACGTCACCTGGATCTTTATCTTTTAGTTCAGCCACGAAGGTTTCTGAGCGGATAACGTCTAGCGTTGTAACACCAAACAGTTTGCGCTTATCGTACACACCCGCTTTCTTTAATACTTCCGCGGCGATTGGCACTGTGGTGTTCACTGGGTTAGTGATAATACCCACGCATGCCGTTGGACATACTACTGCAATCTTTTCTGCTAGTGACTTAACGATACCAGCATTTACATTAAATAGATCAGCACGATCCATACCAGGCTTACGTGCGACACCAGCTGAGATAAGAACCACGTCAGCACCTTCTAGTGCAGGCGTTGGATCTTCACCAGCGTAACCTTTAATAGATACTGGTGTCGGGATATGGCTAAGATCTGCAGCCACACCAGGAGTTACTGGAGCAATATCATATAGGGCTAAATCTGAACCTGCAGGAAGACGGTTCTTAAGTAGAAGGGCCAGAGCTTGACCGATGCCGCCAGCGGCACCAATAACGGCTACTTTCATGTAGTTCTCCTTGAGAGTATTTCTCTTATAAACGTATTCGTAGGGTATTTTGTAACCAACTGAAATAAAGCTATCGGAATCACAACTTGATTACAATCAATTAACGCCAGCTTTGCGACCTCGCGCAACTCGCTGTTATCGTGCTACAAACAAAGGTCTGATTATTGGTTTATTCTGTTGAAATGACAAGAAATTCAATGCAATAAATAGGTCAACGATTTCATACTTAAAGAACCCTATCCTGTTTAGGGTTTACAGTGATGGAATTAACATAATGCCGTGAGTTTTTGGCACTGCATGAATATCTATGCGAGAATATGCAAAATTGCTGACCTGTAATAAGAGAATCATAACGACTATGCGCAATTCAGAAAAACAAGATAACTTAGTTCGCGCTTTTAAAGCCTTATTAAAAGAAGAAAGCTTTGGCTCACAGGGTGAGATCGTTGATGCATTAAAACAACAAGGTTTCGAAAGCATCAACCAATCTAAAGTCTCCCGTATGCTGACCAAATTTGGTGCGGTACGTACACGTAACGCAAAAATGGAGATGGTTTACTGTCTGCCAGCAGAGCTTGGAGTTCCTACGGTAAGCAGCTCTTTACGTGAACTTGTACTGGATATTGACCACAACGCTGCGTTAGTCGTTATCCATACTGGTCCAGGTGCTGCACAATTGATTGCTCGCCTACTTGATTCACTAGGCAAATCAGAAGGCATTCTGGGTGTCGTTGCAGGTGATGACACCATCTTTATTACCCCAACAATGCCAGTTTCAACAGAACAATTGTTCAAATCAGTGTGTGAGCTTTTCGAATACACAGGCTAAGTAACTGTTTGTGGGCTATGAAATTAGTTGAATTTTGTAGCCCATAAATTATGTAAACAAAATGATTCCAATGTCTATTTTTTACCCACCTTATTTGTGATCATTATCACGCTATTGATTTTTTTAATACCCTCAAACAAAATCAGCATAAGTAACTGTTATAAAACAGATTAGCTTGCGAATTTATCCCCACCTACTGTCGCAAGCTTTAGACTTATTCGCTATAACTTTTAACAATCGGATAATTTTCTGCCAATTTTTTGTTATGATTCGCTCGCTTTTTCAAACGATTGGATTGGAAAAGATGCCGTTTCCAAATAGGAAACTCCTGAAGTAATTTACAGTTATTTCTGGGTTAATAATGAATATAAGGAAGGGAAATTCATGGCATTTAACAAACTTCTTAAAGTAGGCGCAATCGCTGCAGCAGTTATGGGTGCAGGCGCAGTTAACGCTCAAGAGTTTATTACTATCGGTACTGGCTCAGTAACAGGTGTTTACTACCCTACTGGTGGTGCTATTTGTAAATTGGTAAACAAAGGTCGTAAAGATCACAACATTCGTTGTTCAGTAGAATCGACTGGCGGCTCAATTTACAACGTCAACACTATCCGTGCTGGCGAGCTAGATTTTGGTATCGTGCAATCGGACTGGCAATACCATGGCTACAACGGTACGAGCAAGTTTGCTGAACAAGGCCCGTACAAAAAACTACGTGCAATGTTCTCTCTTCATACAGAACCTTTTAACATCATCGCACGTGCAGATTCTGGTATCGAAAACGTTCAAGACCTAAAAGGTAAACGTGTAAACATCGGTAACCCTGGTTCTGGTGACCGCGCGACAATGGGCGTAGTGATGGATGCAATGGGCTGGACTAACGACAGCTTTAAACTTGCATCAGAACTAAAAGGCTCAGAACGTTCTCAAGCACTGTGTGATAACAAGATCGACGCGTTTATCTACATGGTTGGCCACCCGAACGGTTCAATCAAAGAAGCAACAACCTCTTGTGATGCGAAGCTAGTTCCTGCAACTGGTCCAGAAATCGAGAAAATCGTTGCTAACAACCCATACTACGCATTCAGCACAGTGCCTGCTGGTATGTACCGTGGTACAGATAAAGACGTAAACAGCTTTGGTGTTGCGGCAACAATGGTAACGACTTCTGATGTTTCAGATGACGTGGCTTACAACGTTGCTAAAGCTGTGTTCGAAAACTTCGATACATTCAAACGTCTACACCCTGCATTTGCAAACCTGAAAAAAGAAGACATGGTGAAAGCTGGTCTTTCAATCCCTCTTCACCCAGGTGCAGAGAAGTACTACAAAGAAGTAGGTCTGCTTAAGTAAGCAGCTACTGACTCCAAGCTCAGGCAGAGAAGGATGGTTTTCTGCCTGATTGAGTATGCTGGTCGAACACCTTCTTCCAGCATGCTTTGTTCAATTTGCTTTATGCAATCTGCTGATTTCTTTTTCGGAAGTCGCGCTCACACACCTAAAAAAAGAAAACGCACATGCCCTCCTCTCATAAATCAATGAGTTGAAGGACTGTAGCGATTCACTCGAAAGCAAACTTCGCTCTATTCACTACACTGTTAAAGCGAAGCGCGGTTCTCGATACACAATACAGACAGGACCATCAATAATAAGGAAAAAGTACATGGCGACGAACAACACTCCGTCACAAGATGTGCAAGAAATGGTGGCTCAGGCAGACACAGGTGCGCGTAGCCCAATGGGCTTGCAAGGTCGAATCTTATGGTTCGTTCCACTGTGCTGGTCGCTATTTCAATTATGGTACGCGTCTCCGCTACCATTTATTTTTAATTTTGGCGTACTCAACGACACTGAAGCGCGAGCAATCCATTTAACTTTTGCTACTTTTCTCGCTTTCACTGCTTATCCAGCCATGAAAAACTCTCCACGAGATCATATCCCTCTTATTGATTGGATATTGGCACTCGCAGGCAGTTTTGCAGCGGCTTACATTTACATCTTCTATACCGAACTCGCCGGCCGTTCTGGCGCCCCAACCACGGTTGATATCGTGGTATCCGTCACAGGTATGACGTTACTACTTGAAGCAACTCGCCGAGCTCTCGGTCCACCACTTATGGTGGTTGCTGCGGTGTTCCTAACTTACACCTTTGCTGGCCCATACATGCCAGATGTGATTGCTCATAAAGGCGCGAGCTTGAACAAAGCCATGTCGCACCTTTGGCTAACAACTGAAGGCGTATTTGGTGTTGCACTGGGTGTATCAACTTCTTTCGTATTCTTGTTTGTACTGTTTGGTGCCATGCTAGAGCGTGCGGGCGCAGGTGCGTACTTCATTAAAGTCGCGTTCTCGCTACTTGGTCATATGAAAGGTGGCCCTGCGAAAGCTGCGGTAGTCGCTTCTGGCTTGTCTGGTCTGGTTTCAGGTTCTTCCATCGCTAACGTAGTAACGACAGGTACATTTACGATTCCACTCATGAAGCGTGTTGGCTTCCCGGGAACGAAAGCGGGTGCGGTAGAAGTAGCAGCATCAACCAACGGTCAACTGACACCGCCTATCATGGGTGCTGCCGCATTCTTAATGGTGGAATACGTTGGTATCTCCTACGTTGAAGTTATCAAAGCAGCTCTACTCCCTGCGCTTATCTCTTATATTGCACTGATTTACATCGTTCACCTTGAAGCGTGTAAAGCAGGTATGACAGGGCTTCCTCGTCGCCATACCCCTACGCTTGTGCAGAGCTTGCTGTCCTTCACTGGTACGATTTTGGGCCTATGTGTTATCAGCGCTTTGGTTTACTACGGTGTGGGTTGGACGAAAGATGTCTTTGGTGATGCAGCAACCCCTATCGTGACCGTCGTACTTCTAATTGCTTATGTGGGTCTTGTAAAGATTTCCGCTAACCACGCAAAAGATGGGGCGATTGAAATCGATGCTGAACTGACTGAAGTACCAGACCCAGGTCCGACGATTAAATCTGGTTTGCACTTTTTATTGCCTATCGCGGTACTGGTTTGGTGTTTGACGGTGGAACGTTTCTCTCCAGGTCTATCTGCATTCTGGGCAACGGTGTTTATGATCTTCATCTTGCTGACACAACGCCCTTTGATTGCGTTGCTATCTAAAGAAGGCGATCTTGTCGAACAAACCAAAAACGGCTTTGTTGACCTAGCAGAAAGCTTAGTATCTGGTGCGCGCAACATGATCGGTATCGGTGTCGCAACCGCTGCTGCCGGTACGGTTGTTGGTGTGGTAACGCTGACTGGTATTGGCCTTGTCATGACCGACTTTGTCGAGTTCATCTCGGGCGGTAGCATTATCCTAATGTTGCTGTTTACCGCGGTCATTAGTTTGATTCTGGGTATGGGCCTACCAACGACGGCCAACTACATTGTGGTTTCAACCTTGATGGCACCGGTTATCGTAACGCTTGGTGCGGCACACGGTTTGATCATCCCACTGATTGCGGTCCACTTGTTTGTGTTCTACTTCGGTATTCTGGCCGATGATACACCACCTGTTGGCTTAGCGGCATTTGCGGCTGCAGCGATTGCAAAGTCGGATCCAATTCGGACTGGTATTCAAGGCTTTACCTATGATATTCGAACCGCAATCCTGCCTTTCATGTTTGTCTTCAATACTCAGCTATTGTTGATGGGTATCGACTCATGGTGGCATTTAGCATTGACCGTGATCTCTTCAATCATTGCGATGTTAATCTTCTCAGCGGCAACACAAGGCTGGTGGTTCACACGTAATAAGTGGTGGGAAACCGTCTTACTATTGGTATTGACCTTCTCATTCTTCCGCCCTGGATTTTGGTGGGACATGTTGTACCCAGCGAAAGTTCTTTCCCCTGGGGTTGAGATAGCTCAAATCACGGAAAGGCTAAATGTAGGAGAATCCATTGAGCTACGAGTCGCAGGTGAAAACCTAGAAGGTGATTACGTAGAGAAAACGGTACGTCTTCCGTTCGAAGATAAAGCAAAAACCGCTGAAGAGCGCATCTCTTCTATGGGTCTAATGCTAACCGAGAACGACGGCAAAATGATCGTAGACATGGTCGAGTTTGGTAGTCCGGCAGAATCGTCTGGCGTCGACTTCGACTGGGAGATCAAATGGATCGTTCAAGACGCTGAGCGCCCAATGAAAGAATGGGTATTTGTGCCTTGCTTAATGATCTTGCTGGTACTTGCCATGAACCAAAAACGTCGTGCTCGTAAGGAACAGTTGAGCGCATAACCGATTAGGCCCCGAGGATAAGGGGCCATGATGAGAGACACTGAATGTATAAACAAATTCTTGTGCCGGTTGATCTAAATGACCAAGGCTTCTCTGACCGAGCTGTTGAGTTGGCTGTTTGGCAAGCTAAACAAGCCAACGCGGAAGTTCACTTACTGACTGTACTGCCCGGTATCCACATGTCGATGGTCGCGACTTACTTCCCGAAAGATGCGGCGGCGAAGATGAAGCAAGATGTGAAGCAGCAGCTAAAAACATTTGCCGATCAACACATCGATGATGAAGTGATTTACAAAGTCCACGTTGCAGAAGGCAAAGCGTATGCAACCATCCTTGATTACGCTGAGCGCTTAGGCGCAGACCTCATCATTATGCCAAGCCACAAACGTTCGAAGATCAATAAAGTGATGTTAGGCTCAGTCGCAAGCAAAGTTGTTGAAAACTCACCAATCAATGTGATGGTAGTGAAGCCACAAGGCTAACGTACTCATTCAAACTCCCAAAATAGAAAAAGGTTGATGCTCGCATCAACCTTTTGTTTTTCTTACGCCTTATTCATCAATATAAACAACGCTCTACCCTGCCGCTCGCACAAACGCGGTTAAAACATCGCTAGAGTGCGATAACGTTAATTCACCAATCTCACCTGACGCTTCTACCTGACCACCTGCCACAAATGCAAAATGACTAGCAATCGCTCTGGCGTCACTTAAGTGGTGCGTCACCATCAAAACGGTAATGCCACGCTCAGCAGCAAGCCGCTTAACCAATATCAGCATCTCTTCACGCAACACGGGATCGAGAGCTGAGAAAGGCTCATCGAGTAGCCACATCGGATGCGGCTGAACAAAGCAACGTGCGAGTGCCACACGCTGGCGCTGACCACCAGAAAGGTGTTCAGGTAAGCGGTCCAGATACTCAGCTACACCCACTTGTCTTGCCGCTCGCTCGACAAGAAGCTTTTGGTCTGCCGTAAGCTTTAACCCCGGATGCAAGCCCAAACCGATGTTGTCTCTTACTGACAGGTGAGCAAACAGGTTATGTTCTTGGAACAACATTGAGAACGGACGCTGATACGGCTCATTACTTACGATAGATTCACCATCAACCAGAATATCGCCTTGGTCTGGATTGATGAAACCAGCAACTAACGCCAATAAGGTTGATTTACCAGCCCCGCTCGGTCCCATCAGTGATACGATTTGCCCACGTTGAATGTCTAAGTTAAAACGAAACAGTTCACATTGATAGGTGTACTGCACATCATCCAACACTAACATTACGCTCTCTCCTTCGTTTTCAATACTTTTTCAATCACAGCAAAACAACCGACGCTGAGTAACAGCAAGGTAACCGACACAACAGCCGCAGCATCCATCTGGTAACTTCCCAACAATTGGAATAGGTACAACGGCAAGGTTCTAAACTCTTGCCCACCAAACAAAGCAATCGCACTCAAGTCACCAATCGCAAACATAAAGCTGATAGCAAAAGCATGTGCAAATGGCTTGCGCAGTGCTTGCCACTCCACCACTCTAAAACGTTGCCAACCACGCATACCCAAACTGGCACAGACATACTGATATTGCTGCTCAATGTGCAACATAGGTTGAGATAAAGTCTTAATGACATATGGCAAGGCCATCAAACCATTAACCAAAATAACCACAAAAAACGCTAAGCTGAATACATCGGTAAATGAGCGCAGCAATAGGAACAATCCCGTACTGATCACTAAGCCCGGCGTCACCAAAATGATGGTACCAATAAGCTCAAGTTGATCAGCGCGAGTATTTTTATACTGCAAACGCCAACGTCGGCTAGTCAGCAAAATCGATACGCCAGCGGCCACGGCAAGAGAACTCGCCAGTACCGCAACTTTGAGTGAATTGAACAGTGCAGACCAAAAACGCTCATCACTCAATACCGGCCAAACTTGTTGGTTGATACCACTGAAGACCACCATCAAAAGTGGCGGTATTACTAGTAAAAAGGCTCCTATGATCCAAAAGCTATCCCAAGCTTTTGACCACCCATGATCCTTCGTTAAATATTGCTGTACCGATGTGCTGCCAGTGCTTACTGAGACTGGCTTCGTCAACTTTTGTACGCCAATTGCTAACAAGCCGCACAACAACATTTGCCACAGTGCCAAAAGCGCCCCGGCTTGCAGATCAAAGTCGAACTTAATTGCCTGATAAATGGCAAGCTCAATAGTGGTCGATTTCGGTCCGCCGCCTAACGCCATCACGGTGGCAAAACTGGTAAAGCAAAGCATAAACACTAAGCCACTTACGTGTGGTAATTGCTGCCTTAGGCGTGGCCATTCCACCCAGCGAAATTTATCCCAATGACTCATTCCAAGGTGTGCACACAGTTTATGTTGCTCTGCTGGGATAGATTCTAATGCCTGCAAAAGTAGCCGAGCCGCATAGGGCATATTGAAGAATACATGAGCAAGTAAAATGCCGTTCAGACCATAGATGGAAAACGGCAGCTCCGCATCGATACTTTTCAGCCATTGAGCTAGCAAACCGCTATTACCGTAAATCGCCAATAAGCCGAATACGCCAACCAGTACCGGCAAAACTAAAGTGGACGCAAACAATTTTAATAGTAGAGACTTACCAAAGAAGTCACGTCGAGAAAGCGCATGCGCAACGGGAATAGCAAAGCCAACACTCAATAGTGTAGAAAGAAAAGCTTGGTAGAAGCTGAACTTGGTGACGTGCTGATAGTATGGGTCTCCCCATACCATAGACACATCAAGTGAAGGCGCTTGGACAATCAAAGCACCCAGGGCAGAAATAACAAAGGTCGCGATAATCATCGCGACCCCTAACCCTATTTTCGGAACAGAATTCAAAAGTAGAACCTATGTTAGAACGTCAATGCGCTTTGCCATTCGCGAATCCAAGTCTTGCGCATTTTCGCTACTTCGTCTGCACTAAAGCTCAATGATTTGCTTGGCACGCTCAGAGTTTCAAAGCCTTTTGGCAATTCAACGTCAGTCACTGGGTACATCCAGTTACCTGTTGGCATCGCAGATTGGAAATCATCACTCAAAATAAAGTTCATGAACTCATCTGCTAACTTCGAATTTTTTGAGCCTTTGACCTTAGCCGCCACCTCCACTTGCATGTAGTGCCCTTCGGCAAAATTTGCGCTTGCGTATTTCGCGTCATCTTCTGCAATCAAATGGTACGCGGGAGAGGTCGTGTAAGACAGCACGAGATCGGACTCACCGTTCAAAAACATCGAGTAAGCTTCTGACCAGCCTTTGGTAACGGTAACTGTTTTCGTTGCCAGTTGCTTCCACGCTTGAGTCGCATCATCGCCATAGATGGACTTCATCCACAACATCAAGCCTTGTCCCGGCGTCGAAGTGCGAGGGTCTTGGTAAATCACTTTCAGATCATCACGCTCTTCCACCAGCTCTTTCATGCTTTTTGGAGGATTCGCCAACTTCTCCTTGTTGTATACAAACGCAAAGTAGCCGTAATCGTACGGTACGAAGGTCTTATCGTCCCAACCATTAGGTAGCGTAGTCTTTGAGGTATCAACATTATGCTCAGCCAGAAGCCCGGTCTTTTTCGCTTCCGCCATCAGGTTGTTATCCAAACCTAACACGATATCCGCTTTGCTATTGTTTCCTTCCAAGCGAAGGCGGTTAAGGATTGAAACACCGTCATCCAGAGCAACGAAATTAACGTCGCAACCGCATTTGGCTTCGAACGCTTTTTCAACTTTAGGACCAGGCCCCCAATCGGCAGCGAAAGAGTCGTAAGTGTAGACAGTTAGGGTGTTTTCAGCGGCAAACGCTGAAGTAGAAGTGATGGCTGCAAGGGCAATCAGACTAAGAGTGGTTTTCACTGCTCGCTCTCCATTTGCATGAGTAACATGAATTGAGCGGCACAGGGTTGAGGCGGTATTTAGGACTTCCAATATCCAGACTCAATTCCTACGCCAGCATTATCTGGTTCAGGTAATACGGGTCCCTGTCTGCTCAACAATGTTAAACAATTAGGTCTCAGCGCTCCTTGGCATTGATAAGGTCAATACCTGATGGGTTTGCTCCCCGATGAGTTGGATGGATTGTAAAGGTCTTTTATTGATTACACAATCAACGTTGGTCATAACCCCAACGTGGCACCAAGCCTTGCTCAATACCAAGGTGATCGAGAATTCTTGCCACCATAAAGTCAACCAAGTCTTCAATGCTCTTAGGCTGATGATAGAAGCCCGGTGCTGCCGGCATAATGGTGACGCCCATCTGCGAGAGCTTGTGCATGTTTTCAAGATGCAGTGTTGAGAAAGGCGTTTCACGCACCACAAGTAACAGTTGCCCACGCTCTTTCATCACCACGTCTGCAGCACGTTCAATTAAGTTATCTGACATGCCGTGTGCAATGGCCGCGACACTGCCCGCGGAACATGGACACACCACCATTTGCTTTGGCGCAGCCGAACCAGAGGCCACTGGCGAGAACCAATCGTCTTTGCCACAAACGGTGATATTATCTGGATTGCAGTTGAGATGCTCAACTAACGCCTTTTGCGCCGCTTCAGGGCCGCTTGGCAGTTTCAGGTCATGCTCGGTCGCCATCACGACACGAGCAGCCGAAGAGATCAACACGTAAACGTGGTAATCCGCAGCAACTAGGCATTCAAGAAGGCGAAGACCATAAGGGGCACCAGAGGCGCCCGTTAATGCTAATGTGATGGCTTTTTTAGGGGTTACTTTTTGTTGCATAAATGTCATTAAGCTTTTTGTTTCAGTTGTTCTAGAAGCTTGCCGTGGATACCACCAAAGCCACCGTTACTCATTACGAGGATTTGGTCACCCGGCAGTGCTCGTTCTACGATTTTAGCGACAAAGCTGTCCATCTCTGCACCCACAAAAGCAGGTTGTTTACACTGGTCTGCAATCTCTTGTACTGACCAATCAATGTTGTCTGGTTGGAAGAGGAACACCTCATCAGCACTGTGCAATGAAGCTGCCAGTGTATTCTTATGAACACCGCGCTTCATGGTCGCAGAGCGTGGCTCCAAAACGGCAAGAATACGTTTTTCGCCAACCTTGTTACGTAAACCGCCCAATGTCAGTTCAATCGCCGTCGGATGATGAGCAAAATCGTCGTAAACTGTGATGCCCTGCTCTTCGCCTTTGAGTTCTAAGCGACGTTTGGTGTTAATAAAACGACCGAGAGCCTGACATGCAAGTTCTGGTGCAACACCCACATGGCGAGCAGCAGCAATCGCCATCAAAGCGTTATCCACGTTGTGGTCACCGACAAGATCCCAATCCACGACGCCAACTTTCTCACCTTGCAATGAAACTTCAAATTTAGAGCCATCGATAACCAATTTGTGCGCTTGCCAATCACCGTCGACACCTGAGAACTGCTTTTCAGTCCAACAACCGCGCTCGATCACGTCTTGCAGCGACTGATCTTGCTTAGGTGCAAGGATCAAGCCGTTGCCCGGAACAGTGCGCACTAAGTGGTGGAATTGACGTTTAATCGCCTCTAGATCGTCGAAGATGTCCGCATGATCAAACTCAAGGTTGTTCATGATCAGTGTACGTGGATGGTAGTGAACAAACTTAGATCGCTTATCGAAAAAAGCACTGTCATATTCGTCGGCTTCTACGACAAAAAACATGCTTTCACCCAAGCGAGCCGACACTCCGAAGTTACCTAATACGCCGCCAACGAGGAAACCAGGCTGGTAACCGCAGTCTTCTAAAATCCAAGCCAGCATACTTGAAGTGGTGGTTTTGCCGTGAGTACCAGAAACCGCAAGTACCCAGCGATCGTGGAGTAAAAACTCCTGTAACCATTGCGGGCCAGAGGTATAACGCATGTTAGTGTTCAATACATGCTCAACACATGGGTTACCACGGCTCATCGCGTTACCAATCACCACAAGATCGGGTTGAGGGTCAAGCTGAGAAGGGTCAAAGCCTTCAATTATTTCAATACCTTGCGACTCTAACAGGGTGCTCATTGGTGGATAAACATTGGCATCTGAACCCGTTACTTTATGACCTAACTGACGAGCCAAAACTGCTGCACCGCCCATAAACGTGCCGCAAATACCCAAGATATGAATGTGCATAAACTTAACCTTGTAATGCGTTCTTTAATCCTTTCATTATCGTGATAACTACCAGAAAAGCGAGTGCCTTTCGCCCTGTTCGTGCAGTCTCTTTCACAAATCTGACAGGGCTTAGCACTGACTGACCAAGCATTAACCAAGAGATTCCCTTCTTATGCAATAAGACAAATAATTTGCGATCTCAGTCGGTTACTTCATTACCATTAATAAGATCTGCGTCATAAACTTACATCTAGCGCAATCGTTTAACATCCATAAAGAGATGCCTCTATTGCGCGACACCCCCAACGAAATGAAAATGTAAGGATAAACCATGTCAGGACTGCGCACCCTAGGCGAATTCATTGTTGAGAAACAAGCGGATTTCCCCCACGCTAGCGGTGATCTTTCATCTCTCTTAGCTTCTATTCGCTTAGCTGCAAAAATTGTTAACCGCGAAATCAACGCGGCCGGTCTTGGTGACATCACTGGCGCTGTAGGTACGGAAAACGTACAGGGCGAAGACCAACAAAAACTTGATCTGTATGCGAATGACAAATTCAAAGCGGCCCTCGAAGCTCGCGACCAAGTATGTGGCGTTGCAAGTGAAGAAGAAGATGAAGCGGTTGCGTTCAATAAAGAACTCAATCAAAACGCAAAGTACGTTGTACTTATGGACCCACTCGATGGCTCATCAAACATTGATGTGAACGTATCAGTCGGGACCATCTTCTCTATTTACCGTCGAGTTTCTCCTATTGGAACCCCACCAACAGAAGAAGACTTTCTACAACCAGGCCACAAGCAAGTGGCAGCTGGATACGTAATTTACGGTTCATCCACCATGCTGGTTTACACCACAGGTAATGGCGTAAACGGCTTCACTTATGACCCATCGATAGGCAGCTTCTGTCTTTCTCATGAAAACATGATGATCCCTGAAGATGGCAAGATTTACTCGATCAACGAAGGCAACTACATCCGCTTCCCACAAGGCGTTAAGAAGTACATTAAGTACTGCCAAGAAAACGAACCTGAAGATGGTCGCCCATACACCTCTCGCTACATCGGTTCGCTGGTTGCTGATTTCCACCGCAACTTGCTGAAAGGCGGCATCTACTTGTATCCAAGCACGCAAAGCCACCCTCAAGGTAAACTTCGCTTGTTGTACGAGTGCAACCCAATGGCATTCTTGATTGAGCAAGCAGGTGGTTTAGCGTCTGACGGCGTTAATCGCATCATGGATTTGAAACCAACAGAATTGCATCAACGCGTGCCTTTCTTTGTCGGTTCTAAAAACATGGTGAACAAAGTCGAAGCGTTCCTTGAACTGCATCGCGACGAAGAATAATTTCAGACCTTTGTCCAACGCGGCGGGTGTTTACCTGCCGCGTTTTTGTCGCTAAAGTGAGTAACGAATCAATCGTAAGATGAGCCTGACTCATCCTCACTGAAAAGGACTATTCAAATGAGCTTAAACAACGTACCAGCGGGTAAATCATTGCCTGACGATATCTATGTCGTGATCGAAATCCCTGCTAACGCCGATCCAATCAAATACGAAGTAGATAAAGACACTGGTGCTGTATTCGTTGATCGTTTCATGTCTGCACCTATGTTTTACCCTTGCAACTATGGTTACGTGAACGACACCCTTTCTCTAGACGGCGACCCAGTAGACGTACTGGTTCCGACTCCTTACCCACTGATGCCAGGTTCTGTGATTCGTTGTCGCCCAGTTGGCGTATTGAAGATGACGGATGAGTCAGGTGAAGACGCAAAAGTCTTCGCTGTCCCGCACTCTAAAATCTCAAAGGAGTACGAGGGCATTCAAGATGTCGGTGACATCCCGGAACTATTGAAGGCACAAATAACACAATTCTTTGAGCGCTATAAAGAGCTGGAAGCTGGTAAGTGGGTGAAAGTTGATGGCTGGGCAGATGTGGCCGCAGCAAAAGCAGAAATCCTAGAATCTTACGAACGCGCGCAAAACAAATAACTGCGAACGCTTAAAAGTAAAAGAGCTGCACGTTAGCAGCTCTTTGTAGTTTTATGACTTTGATCAGTACTCGCCTGCGGTTGAGTGTCTGCCCGATTCATAGTTTTGTTGGAAGAATGGGTCAATGTCATCGCAAATACCGAAGTACGGCATATCTCTCACACCTAGCATGTAAGCACTCTGTTCGCAGTACTCTTTTTTACCTTCCTGATAGCCGGATTGATAAGCCATAACCAATTCGGGTGTAGCACGATTCGTTTCATCAAGTTTGGCAATTCGCTCTTCCGATAGCTCGATTAGACCATCAAGAGCAGATTGCTTACCAAAAGCCTGCCAATCTGTGACGTTGGCAGATGTTGGTAGTGATGTTTGCGCACAAGCACTAAGCAAGACTAGCGCGGCACCGATAGCAAGTAACCTCATGTTCACCCCTTAAATCTAGTAGCGTTTACTGCCCTTTGCAGTTCGCCCTAATTCATATTCTCGGCGGAAACGATCATCAACATCATCACATATCCCGCGATAGTAGCGCCTACTTTCTCCTAACGAAAAGGCATCTTGTGCGCAGTAGTTTGAGCGCCCCGCTTCATAACCATTGCTGTATGCCACGTAGAGTTCGTCGCCATTGTTGAACTCTTGCATTGACAGTTTGGTGTCACCGGCTTCAGCTTGCTGCATGCCATATTGCTTCCATTCCATACTGTCGTTGCTACTCGGTGGTATCGTGCTTGAGCACCCCACTAAAAGCAGCAGTATCATTGGTGATAGATATTTCATCGCAGACCTCCCAAGTCTTTGTTGTATATATCGTCAATGCATACGTTACTGCTCTAATTATAGTTCACACTCGTTGACACCAATCACCAGATGCAATCTCTTCAGTCAATTGCTCGGTATCTTGGTACAAATAGATCCAAGCTTGGCCAAATGGCGTGATGATGCTTTCTCTGCGATACTCTACAGGTACATCCTCAAGCTTATCGAGCTCCACCAGCGTTTCATTATCAATCAGATAAACTTCACCCTGTATCGCCTTCTGCCCTACCGATAAAGCAGGGTATCGCCCTAAATCATACAGTGCGAATTGAGCCTCGGTCTCATGGTGACCTAAAAACTCGGCGCTATTCAAAAAGTGATGGTTTCCCTCTCCTTTGCGCAAAGTGCCATACACAAAAATCAAATGCTGCATAACCATTCCTTAGTTACGATAAAAAGCTAAGCTTAGTCGAATTCAAATTGGTACAGCAAATCAACAGCACTATCCACGCCAGAAACCGCTTCTAAGTACAAATCTTTCATCAATCGGTATCGCACGGTGAACTCACCTAATGAGGTAAAGATACCTACACCGTATTTAACTTGTAGGCCAGGAAGTATGTAACCACTTACCGTCACTTGAGAATCATCACCAGAGCCTGCGGTATCCAACTGCAAATCTTGTACACCAAAGGCTTCGCCAATCTCACCGACGACTTTACCGCTCTTCGCTAAACTCAAACCAATCAGTGTTGTTGTCATCGCATTACCGCCAGACTCAGCATCAATATCTTGACCACGTAATAAGTAAGACAGCGCGTTTGCTTGCGGCATCGCAGGGTCGGAGAAAATTTCTACCGTAGGGTCACTTGCCGGGCCAGTCACACGCACACCAGCCGTCACGTCATCTTGCGTGTTATCTGGGTTACGAATCGCTTTGATAGAAACATAAGGCTGATCCGCAGGACCGTTCATCATGATCTTACCTTCTTCGATCACCAAATCCTGACCAAATGAACGGTATGAACCATCAATGATGTTCACCTCACCAACGATGAATGGCCCTTTATCTTTCTGAGTAACGTTTAGGTTACCTTGCAAATCGCCCTTCAAACCAAATGCTGACAACTGGAAGTCATCTCCAATTTTGATGTTGATATCTGTCTCTACGTTAAATGGTAATGCCTCATCACCATCTACCGGCTGCATGTCTTTATTTAAGATAACGGTATCGCTCGACACACCAACGGCACTTGGCGGCAACTCATCAATCAAAATACGTCCCCATGGGAGATTGATGTTACCTTCAACCTTAGCGAGCTTAGGGGTCACATCAATAGTCATGTCTGGCTCGACTTTGATTCTTACCATTGGCGGCATATCCACTTTCAACTCTTTCGCAAATACGCGAGCCTTCGTGTGCCAATTTTCTAAATCACGCCAATCCGCGTCACCATTGATCTCCAGCTTGCCATCCGGCGTGATGATGCCCGCATTTAAGTCTGCTTGATGCCCTTTGAAGTTAATCGCAACTTGTCCTGAGTCGATGTCAATTGGTGTTACTTCACCTTGCAGCTTCATTTGGTCAATCAAAAACTGGCCATTCACCTTCGGATGCATCACATCACCAGATAAAGCGAGATCCGTGTTCATGTTCGCCTTGAACAAGCTGTACTCACCGATAAGTGGCGCCAAGAAGTCCAAGTGGAACGTCGATAGCGACACTTTACCGTTAATCGTAGGCTTCTCGGACGACACATCATTCAGAGCGACCTTACCAGACAAATCCCCGTTATCCGTGACATCAAGTAACCACTCAGCATCAAGCTTATCTTGCGCCAATTTGGCTTTAAAACTCACACTTTCCCAACCGACTTTCACTGGTTGCTCTAGCGTTTGCTCTACCTGACCTTTTGGCATATCGATATTCACCGTGACTTCCGGTTTCATGTCTGGTGCCCATTTCGCAAACGCATTCGCGTTCACTGAACCATTTAGCTTGGTTTCTGCAGGTAAGAATTGTTTGATTTGGTCGAAGTCAAAGTTAGTAATTGCTAACTTCGCCTCGCCGCTCTTGCCGACACTAATGTCTTCACTGAGACATACGCTTGAATCAGACTGTAACCAACAGTGTGCTTGGACATCGGCGATCTGTTTATCAATGTTGATTTTAACTGCCGTCGATTTTTGCAGAGCCCATGGACCTTGTGGTGTACTCAACGTTAAGCGGCGCAGCGCTCCATCCCAGATCATCTCGGGCTTTTGCTTAAAAGTACCTTCGATTTCTAAACTACTTGAAACAATGTCAGACACCACATCCAATGTCAGTTGGTGCAGCTTTTCGTCACCAGTGACTTCAAGATCTGCACTATCAATTTTGATGTCGTCATAGGTAATGTTTTTGGCAATTAAGCTCACGTCCGCTTTTGGCGCAGGTAGAGGAATCACATCACCTTTCAAGGTAATAGTTTCAACCTTTGCTTGCTGTTGCCAATCGAGTTGGTTCAGCGCAAGATCCAGGTTGATGTCTGGTTGCTTCAAACTGCCACGTAGCGCAACCGTACCATTCATCTTGCCGCTAAGATCGGGCACACTTTTCGAAAAGTCAGGGAAATTCACCTCAACATCCATCAAGATTTGCTTGTCAATTTTACCTTTGGCATGCAGTTGGTTAGGACCATGCGATAACGCTAAACCTTGAGTATTTAGCTGGATATCTTCGCCCTTACCATTCTTGTCAGACGCCTTTAATTGACCTTCTATATTCAGCGGATAACCACGCAAAATACCGTCAATATCAAGCTTAGGAAGGCTCACTTGCCAACCGCCTTGCTCCGTTAAAGAGCCTGAAGTAGATAAACTACCGCTGATGTCCCCTTCCGCTTCTTGCCACTGCAAACCCGGTTGAATGTGCTTCAGGTTCAAGTCCGCTTGCCAGTTGATAGGTGAAGCCCAATTCGCCATCACTTTACCAGCCAGTTCACCGCCTAAGGTTTTCACCACAATACTGTCTAGGTCAATCTGTTCTAAAGTGCCTTTACCATTCAAAGCAACATCTAACGCAGGAATATCCTTACCAGATGCTTTGGTTTCTAATGCAACGGTGTAGCCCTCTAGTGAACCTTTCGCCGCTAAGCTAGGCACCGAAACTTGGTAGTCACTCTTACCACTCAATGGCCATTGCGCCTCAACATTGTTCAGCTTGATATCAAATGGCAGCTCCGTTTTCAGTGGTTGGATTTGCCCTTCAATCTTCGCTTTAACCAAATCAGACAGCGTTGCCTGCAAGGACAAATCACCGACAGACCCTGAAGCTGATAAAGACAGTTTCTGACCTTTCACATCAGCTTGTTTAACGAGCGCGTCAATTTGTGCTTGAATTGGATAGTCGCCAGATAACGTCACTTGCGTACTCAACTTGCCTTCCACTTCAGGCATGTCGAGTTCTAACGTTTTTACCTCAACTTTATCGCCACCAGCTTTGGCTTCGAGCCCTAAGTGATGAACAATAACCGGAGTGTCACCAGCCAATTTGAAATCGTGAATATCCAGTCGCTGCGCTTCTATCGTTAGGGGGATCCACATTTCAGGCAGAACAATGCCCTTGGGTTCAGACTCAGCTTTCGCCGCTTTGTTTTCCGCTTCTTTTTTTACCGCAACATCTTGAGTTTTTAGTTTTTCTTTTTGTTTCACAGCCTGCTTTGATGTCTTCACAGCATCGTGCTGATTACTCGCAGCGCTGCCCGATTCATCAACAGCTGTCGCTTGTACCGTTGTCGATGATTGATCTTCTTTTGGCGTTTCGTCTGTTGACGCCAATGCCACATTGATCACCTTCAATGCCGTGGGAGCAATTACCAAACGGTCGCCTTGCATCGACAGCGCTGTAGAAAAATCTTGCCAATCAATCTTGTTACCCAAAATATTCAAGTTGATGTTATTCAGGCTAACTTTATTTACGAAAATAGGTACTGGTGTGCTAATTGAACGCAGTGGCGGCGTTTCTTCTACTGGTTCCTCACTCGGCGGCAACTCCGGCATTTGGAAGTTCACACCTTGGAGTGCAAGTTCATCCACGCACACTTTTGGATCGAAGAAACAACGGAAATTTATCGCAAGGGTAAGGCTTTCAACCTTTGCGTCGACATTCAACGATTCATCGACAAAGCTGACGTTGTGCAAAGCAAAGCGAGGGAACAAAGATCCGTTGATCTCTTCGACCTTCAGTTGTGGTAGTGCCTTTTCTGCTCCCCACAAAGCCAGCTTTAAACCGGGATGGGTGAACAAGACTGTACCGATGAAAATCACCAGCAAGAGCACCAAACTCAGCAGACTGATCGAGAACCACTTCGTCCACTTAAGCGTTGTTTTCATCATAGTTCAGGCCCCAATGAGAAGTGGATACGAAATTCTGGTTTAGGCTCAGCGTCTAAGCCCCAAGCAAAGTCAAAACTCACGGGTCCAACCGGGGATGCCCAGCGAATGCCAACACCTGCACCCGATTTCCACACTGGAGTTTCATTGAACGCATCACCGATGTCATAAAAGGCTGCACCCCACCAGTTGCCATAAACGCGATACTGATACTCTAGGGTACTGGTCACCATGTATTTCGCACCAGTCAATGCTCCACTGGCATCTGTTGGCGAGATAGATTCGTATCCATAACCACGAATGTTGTTGTCACCACCAGCAAAGAAACGCAGCGATGGTGATAGTTTTTCAAATTCTTCGGTGATGTTGGCACCACCTTCTAAGCGGAATAAACCACGATGATTCTGACCAATGCCACGAATCCACGACGTCCGACCTAACAAACGAAGAACGCGAGTTTCAGACAACAAAGCGGGATCACCGTATTCAACGGTGACACTTTGTTTGTCTCCCCACATTGGCATATTGCCACCGCGAGTTCGAGTCCGTGAGAAAGAAGCACCAGGCAGAACGAATTGCACTCCGTCTTCTTGCAAACCTTGTGAAAAGTTTTCGTACAAGTGACGAACGTATAACGTCTTATGCCAACCACCATCGGTGATCCAGTGGCGTTCTACCGCAAGATTCGATTCCAAACTCTCTGTATCGCGGTTATCGAGGTGCTTCAAACCAAACTGCAATTGGTAATACTCATGCAGTACATCATCGAGAGGGATTTTGTAGCCTGCGGTAATCGTCTGCTCAGGCTTAGAAAGAGATAGCGCCGTATCAAAGCTGTGACCACGCGCACTTACCCATGGTTTTTTCCACTTTAACGTACCACGCACACCGGTATCGGTAGAGTAACCAATACCAGTTTCGAGTTGGTTTTTTGCTGCGGGAGCTAACGAGACTTTAATCGGTAGATCTCGACCATCATCAAGTTTACTGAGGTCTGGTTCAACAAACACGGAGGAGAACCAATCGGTATTCGACAGGTTTTGGTTGTACTCACCCACTTCAGACACTAAGTAGGGTTCACCGGTTTTAAATGGGCGCAAAGAGTCCACGCGGTCTTCCCAGATCTGACTCCCCAAGATTTCCACTGTACCAAAGTGATATCGGATACCACTGTCATAGTGCAGGCGAACATTGGCTTCATTCAACTCTGGAACCACTTCCAACTTACTCAGCGTAAAATCACCATTAAAGTAGCCACGCTGCAAAGCTAAGTTACGAATGCTGGATTTGAGGCTATCGTATTCCCCTTGATTGAGGATACGGCCCTCTTTCAATCGTGATTTGTTGATGAGGTTAGTAAACTCTTCATCTTTTTCGGCTTCACCGGAGATCACCACATCCATGACCTTTACCCTTACAGGCTCGCCCGGTGTAACGTTGACGATCAATTCATCATTATCTTTCGTAATAGAGTATGAAATTTTCGCATGATAATAGCCAAGCGCATTCATCGCTTCGGTGATACTTTGACTTAATCGCGCCTGAAAGCGTAAAGACGTCGAATAATCATCTTCTGGTATCGATGATAGGTAAGCGTTCACATTGTCTTCTAGCGCACCATCGATCCCTTTTACAGTCAGGGATACATCGGCATAAGCGCTATGAGAAAAAACAAGTAGGCTAGCAATAATTGGGATAGCTTTTTTTATCATGCTTTTTAGCTGGATGAGGTTAAATAAACGTAAACAATAATAACGCCAAATAAAGGCTAAGTCTGTAATATTAATAGGTTTACCGCGGTCTATGTCATTACACCATCAGATTCAGACTGAATATTAAAGTTCGCAAAATTAAGACACGTATTGAAGGACGAATACTATGCTCAACAAACAGACAATGATCAGTATAGAAGATGCACTGCCAGGTAGAGAGGCATCAATGCAGATTGATGACACCCATTTTGTTAATCAATCAAGCTTAACGGCATCACCGCAAGCTCACCAACAACAAATATTATTCGGTATGGGATGTTTTTGGGGAGCAGAACGTTTTTTCTGGCAACTTGAAGGTGTGATGTCGACGTCTGTAGGCTACGCCGGAGGCTATACGCAGAATCCAACATACGATGAAGTGTGTAGCGGAAAAACAGGACATACAGAAGTCGTAAGAGTCATCTTCGATGAACGAGTAATTTCTCTAGAGCAACTGCTTGCCGCATTTTGGGAGAAACACGATCCAACTCAAGGCATGCGCCAAGGTAACGATCTCGGCACTCAATACCGTTCCGCGATTTATACCTACTCACAAGAACAGTTAGAAGTGGCAGAAAAATCGAAAACACAATACCAACAAGCATTACAAGAAGATCAACGCGCAGCCATCACCACAGAAATTCAAGCCGCTGGGCCTTATTACTTCGCTGAAACGTACCACCAGCAATACCTAGCAAAGAATCCAAACGGTTACTGTGGTTTAGGCGGCACGGGGGTTTGCTTCCCACCAAGCCTTCAAGGTTAGTCCCAAACTAAAAAGAGCGACGAAAGTCGCTCTTTTACAATTCTGACAATTAAACAGGTAGAGATAAAATGGCCCTGTTAACTTCTTTGAATACCGACAATTGTTGGGGGTTTTTGATGTCTGGTAGTAGCACTTTACCGTTATCAAAACGGAACTGACCAACTCCAGCAATTGAGAACTGACCTTTGAATAAAGTCTTAACGAAACGCGCCACCTGACGTGGACGGTAAACAGCAAACTCACGAAGCATAACCACCTCAATATCCTTTTGAGAAAAACATGATTGCTCTTTCCTTGGCAATCTTTATGCGCTATTTGCGACGAGGTTCATTGTACCAAATTCCAACCCAAACGCAACATTACTTAACTCTGTACGTTAAATAATTGTTATAACCGGTTCTACATTTTTATGCATCGTAAGTATATACTTGGTAAGTCTCACAACCCATACGGAACATAACAATATGAAAACTAAGACTCTCCTTCCTATTTTCTTCGCTCTTGCACCTGGTCTTGCGCTTGCTCACAACCTTTCAATGGGTGAAGCAGTTCCAGCAGCAAAAGTAGACGCGTACGGCGAAATCGTACTGCAAGGTGAAGGTGTGGCGTACCAGCCTTGGGCGACACAACAAATGCTAGGAAAAGTACGAGTGATTCATGCCATTGCAGGACGCAGCAGCTCGAAAGAAATGAACGCGCCGTTGATGACAGCGCTAACTGACGCTAAGTTCCCGGAAGATGCCTACCAAACTACAACCATCATCAACCAAGACGACTCAATCTGGGGAACTGGCTCTTTTGTGAAATCATCAGCACAAGACAGTAAAAAAGAATTCCCATGGTCATCAATGGTTTTAGATGAGAACGGTGTTGTGGCTAGCACTTGGGCACTACAAGAAGAAAGCTCGGCAATCGTAGTGCAAGATAAGCAAGGTAAGATCCTGTTTATCAAAGAAGGCGCATTGACAGCAGATGAAATCAACCAAGTACTTGGCCTCATTAAACAAAGCATCTAATACTCACTCGCTCCTTGTTACTCTCAAGCGAGGAGCGTCATTCCTTTCTTTCTGCGTAAGTTCTTATTCCTGCATAGATAATTTGCTCTATACGAACAAAAGAGTGAACTTTTCATAAAAATGGGTGTTATATTATAACACTAGGTATCGTTTCGGGCTTTAAGATGCACTGTCGTTGGCAAGCAATTACACATCATTGGCATCGCACTGTTGTATTGTTCAGTGTTGCGTTGTTGATCGCTTGGAACTTTGCCACTATTGCTCATCAACTCGACCTCATTCCCGAACACCACAGTGAACATCATTGCCAAATGTTTGCCGGAGCGCATCAAGGGCTTGCGAAGGCTCAGCCAGAACTCAGTGCGCCCACCTTCTCTAGACTCGCTCACGTAGATGTAGCCGAAATCACCTCTCATTTAGAGGACGTCACGTATACCGCGCGTGCACCACCTAATTTTGCGTTCTAAAAACCACTACCCATACTAAGAACAAACCTTGTTATTCACTTTGCTATTTGAGCAAGTAACACATAAAAAATTAAACAAAATTAGGAATAAGAAAATGCCATCTAAACACGCTTTAGCTCTTGTTATCGGACTTTCTCTATCAGCTACTGCTAACGCAGAAGAATATCGTCAACATGAAGCGCACGTTCATGGTCATGTCGAATTCAACATTGCTCAAGACGGAAAAGACTTACTAATTGAAATCACTTCTCCAGGTGCTGACGTGGTTGGTTTTGAGCACGCACCTGAAAATGCAGAGCAAGAGCAAGCCTTAAAACGAGCGGTTGCCGCACTAAAAGACACAAACAAACTGTTTGCAATTAACCAGCAGGCGAAGTGTGTGATTGAAGAAGTTCAAGTCGCGCATACGCTTGGCCAAGATTCTCATGAAGGCCACGATCATGGTAACCACGAAGGACATGATCATGATAAGCACGACCACGATAGCCATGAGGGTCACGACCATGACAAACATGAGCATGGCGACCACGAGGGTCACGACCACGATAAACACGATCATGATGGCCATGAAGGTCACGACCATGACGAACATGCTCATGATGACCACCACGATCACGAAGGTCATGACCACGAAGGACACGATCACGAGCACGGCGGTCACGGTGAGTTCACCGTTGAGTACCGTTTCCACTGTGATTCAGTCGCCGATCTAAATAGCATTGATACGACTTGGTTCAAGCAATTCCCAGCAACAGAATCCATCAGCGTCAACTTATTTACTGACACAACTCAGTCTGCGACAAGCCTAAGCAAAAACAACACTAAGATCGCAATTAAATAAATCACATAGCGTGTGAGTGAGTGCTCACACGCTATTGCCTTGGTAATTTATTATGACTGAAACCACGTCAAACGTTGTTGAGCTGAATAATGCCCAGTTTGTCTGGCCCGGCTCAGAAAGCGCGACTATTAATATTCCACACTTACACATCGCTCAAGGTGAGCATGTCTTTATCAAAGGCCCTAGCGGCTGTGGTAAATCGACTCTGCTTGCCCTACTAACTGGAATCAATACTCTTACATCGGGTTCTCTGTCTGTACTTGATACCGATCTTGCAAGCTTAAGAGCAAGCCAAAGAGACAAATTTCGTGCCGATCACATTGGCTATATCTTCCAACAATTCAATTTGTTGCCTTACTTGAATGTGATCGAAAACGTCCTAATTCCATGCCAATTCAGCAAAATTCGCCGAGATCGCGTTGCACCAAACGCTTCGAATGCAACGCTTGAAGAGCAAGCAACATCACTGCTAGAACGTTTGCATCTTCCGAAAGCACTGCACAATAAGCCTGTCTCTGAGCTGAGTATTGGCCAGCAACAGCGCGTTGCAGCCGCCCGTGCACTGATCGGCCAACCTGAACTGGTGATTGCTGACGAGCCAACTTCAGCATTGGACCATGACAACCGCAAAGCGTTTATTGAGTTATTGATGGAACAAGCCAATCTTGCCAGCGCCACATTGGTTTTTGTTAGCCATGATCCAACGTTGGAATCTCTCTTCCACAGAACACTAAACTTGCCTGAAATCAATCAAGCGCAAACCCTAGGAGCCGCATCATGAGTGCCGTAGTAAAGCTCGCTTGGAAAAGCCTGATGAACCGCAAAGCGACGGCTATTCTCACCATCATGACAGTCGCGATTTCAGTTGTCCTTTTATTGGGTGTTGAACGCATTCGTACCCAAGCTAAGGACAGCTTCGCTAACACCATTTCTGGTACCGATTTAATCGTCGGTGGCCGTTCTGGACAAGTCAACTTGCTGCTGTACTCAGTATTCAGAATCGGCAATGCCACCAACAACATAGATTGGAAAAGCTACGAAGAGTTTGCTAACCACAGTGCCGTCGATTGGGCAATTCCAATCTCACTCGGAGATTCCCACAAAGGGTTCCGCGTAATGGGCACCAACCAGAGCTATTTCGAACACTATAAATACGGAAATAAACAGCCTTTAAAATTGTCCGAAGGCAGGGAGTTCAATGGCCTGTTTGAAACTGTGCTCGGCTCTGATGTCGCAAAACAGCTTGGATATAAAATCGGTAGCGAAATCATCATTGCACACGGCATCAGTGACGTTGGTTTTAGCCGGCATGACAACTTACCATTTAAGGTGGTTGGCATTCTTGCTCCTACTGGCACTCCTGTCGATAAAACCGTACACGTTTCTTTAGAGGCGATCGAAGCGATTCACGTAGGTTGGGAAAGCGGTGCCCGTTTAGGTCCGACCCCAAGTGCTAATGAGCTAAAATCACGCGACTTCCAACCTAAACAAATCACTGCCATGTTGGTTGGGTTAAAATCACGAATTCAGACCTTTGCCCTACAGAGGCAGATCAACACCTATCCGAAAGAACCTCTCAGTGCCATCATGCCAGGCGTCGCTTTGCATGAATTATGGGGCATGATGTCCGTTGCCGAGCAAGCACTCATGGCTGTATCAGGCTTTGTGGTTGTGGCAGGGTTATTAGGCATGCTAAGCAGCCTATTGACCAGTCTGCAAGAGCGTCGTCGTGAAATGGCGATCCTGCGAGCCATGGGGGCAAGACCAAAACACGTCTTTTCCTTACTGATAAGTGAAGCCAGCTTATTGACCTTCGCAGGTATTGTGACGGGATTAGTGGGTCTTTATTCCATGCTTGCCCTCTTGCAACCAATAATCCAACAAAGTTATGGTATACACCTAACACTAACGGCACTGTCGCCGTATGAATGGATGTTGCTTGGCTTTGTACAATGTGCAGGCATTGTGATTGGCTTCATCCCGGCATTTCGCGCTTACCGACAATCGCTAAGTGATGGAATGACAATAAGGATTTAGTAAAAATGTGGAAAAAAATACTCGCTAGCTGTTTGCTGATGATTTCGTTTACCGCGCCTGTGATGGCCAGTGACGAACCATTAAAGCTTGATTGGATAGATCTCGTCCCAGAAGCCGAACGCAAGATGTTCGATAGTATGGGAATGCCAGCCACAGACCACAGCGGTGGTGCAGCAATGCAATCTAAGGTCGGTAACGTTCGTCCTGAATTGAACGGAAGTACAGTCAAGATTCCTGGTTTTGTCATCCCATTAGAAGGCGATGCAAATACCGTCACGGAGTTTTTGTTAGTGCCTTATTTTGGTGCTTGTATTCACGTGCCGCCACCGCCACCGAACCAAATCATCTATGTGAAGTTTCCTAAGGGAGCGCCAGTACAAGAGTTGTGGGATGTGATTTATGTGGTGGGCAAATTGAAGACTGAGACCATCAACCACGAGCTCGCAGAAACCGCATACGAGATCGAAGGCACGAGTATTGAAGCCTACGACGATATGTAGTTTGTTTTGATTTCACACCAAGGCGTCAATTTGGCGCCTTTTTTATGCCTGTCAGTTAGACTATATAGCGAGATAAATACGCTAATACACCAACATAAAGAACCAAAAGAAGCGCTATCGACAGGTGCTTTTTCAGTTTACTTGCGTCTGAATATTTCATCGCCCCTCCAAAATAACGATAACAATTTTAACAACTCATTATCATTTTGAATAGCCTTTATTCTGTCAAAATCCGGACGTGCCTCTCTAGTCGCAAAAAGCAGAAAGGTGTAAATTTAAGCAAGCGTTAACCGCAAGCTCTTGGCAGGAAAACAAATGGCAGAACCGACAAAGCAACCCGTTGTCATCGAACACGAATCGAATACACAAAAACAAACACATCACGAGAAAAAGTCTGGCTATATCAAAGACAGCGCAAGTCGTATTCAAAGCATTGCTCAGATCTATGGGCTCGATGCTTTGCTGCAAAACGAACCTCCAGCAAAACCTGCATTAGAACGGGCACATTTACGCGAACAACGTCGCCAAGAACAAAGACAAAAAAACCTCGAACAAATCCTTAAACTCGCGTACAGCTCATGCCGTGATGAAACCGCCGGAGAGCCTGATCAAGATTGGTTGTATCGATTTTTCGATATGGCGCAAGACATCCACAACAGCTCAATGCAAAAACTTTGGGCGCAAGTCATGAAGCGAGAAGTTACCAACCCTGGTTCGACTTCCATGAAAGCGTTAAAAGTGCTGAAAGACATGTCACCACGGGAAGCCCAAACCCTACAAAGAGCCGCGACGTTAGCATGCAGCTTTGGTGGAGATACCAGTAGAAAGCTACTGATTGGCTACAAAGCACATGGCGGAATGTTCAGCTTTGGTAAACGTGACACCACCAGCAATCTCAATATGGGGAGTTTCCAACTTCCCTATTCCAGCTTATTAGTGTTGATTGAATTGGGCTTACTTCACAGTACTGAATTAGAGTCTGGAGAGATTGGTATTGAGACACCATTGATGCTCAACTATCAAGGCAAGAATTTATCACTGCAAGTGAATACCAAAGGTGTACGACTTTTGTATTACCGTTTTACACCGACGGGCAATGAGTTGTGTAAATTACTCGGAAACAAACCAAACAATCAATATTACGACCAAATGTTATCGCTTTTAAATCATAAATTTAGTGTACATAGCGACACCAAAAGTCATGTTAATTACACCGTCTAAACGATGTCAAAAGAGCTTTTGGCCACCTACGATCCAAAAGCTCCCTGAGCAGTACAATGACTTTTTGGTCACCGATGATCCAAATGCTTTTTTATCGGATCACTCCGCGCTGTTTGAGGTCAATTAAGCACAACTCGACAAGCTCTTCGACGCTCTTCTCACCCGCAGGCAAATCAATTTCTGGATTTGCTGGCGCTTGATACTCCGAATCAATTCCCGTGAAGTTAGGAATTTCACCTGCACGCGCTTTTTTGTATAAACCTTTAGGATCGCGACTTTCACACACATCAAGAGAGGCGTTGACAAACACCTCAATAAACTCGCCCTCAGGAACTAAATCACGCACTAATTGGCGCTCAGCACGATGAGGAGAAATAAACGCAGACAATACGATTAGCCCTGCGTCTGCCATCAGCTTAGCGAGCTCACCAATGCGACGAATATTTTCTCTACGGTCTTGTTCAGAAAAGCCTAAATCGCTACATAAACCGTGGCGCACATTGTCGCCATCCAGCAAATAAGTGTGGTAACCCAGTTCAGCTAAGCGATTTTCCAAGGCGCCTGCCACCGTTGATTTACCCGCACCAGATAGTCCGGTAAACCAAAGTACCGCTGGCTTCTGTTTTTTTAATCCAGCACGAAACTGTTTATCAACCGAGTGCTGATGCCAAACGATGTTTTCATCTTTTACCGGAGTTTCGGCAGTCATAACGTATCCTTGTAAATTTACAGATTAAAACGGAAAAAAGACCGGAATCAGCGTCAGTACTAACACTGAATACACGATGGAAATCGGCACGCCAATTCGCACATAATCGGTCAATTTGTAATTCCCTACGCTGTACACCAACAAATTGGTTTGGTATCCGTAAGGAGAAATAAAACTTGCGCTAGCACCAAATAACACCGCCATGATAAAAGGCATAGGGTCAACGCCATAACCTACCGCCATGCTATAGCCAATAGGGAAAGACAGCGCCGCTGCCGCATTGTTCGTTACAAGCTCAGTCAATACTAAGGTCATGATGTAGGTTGCCACCAGCGCACCAAACACACCCCAACCATTGAACGCTTCAATAAACATGTCGCCCATTCGTACGGACAGTCCAGAGGAAATCATCAGTTGAGCGATAGATAACGCAGAACCAACAATCACCACAATATCGATTGGGAAACGACGACGCAGCTCAGAAAGCTGAATGACACCAAACGCGAGCAGAGCAATAAGATAAACCGCCAAACCTTTAATAATTGGCACCAACTCCAATAGAGCAAAGGCAATCACAGCGGAAAAGCCAATAAGCACTAATGCCGATTTATTGGCATCCAAACGTGCGCTGGAATCCAAATCGTTAACCAGAACAAACTCTTTACGATGGGCTCGACGTTCAGTTTCAAAACGCTTTCCGGGTACCAAAACCAGCGTATCTCCTGCCGCTAGGGTAATGTTACCCAAACCACCTTCAAGTCGTTCATGACCACGGCGAATCGCCACGACTACAGCATCGAATCGGTCCCGAAATCGACTCTCTTTCAATGTTTTGTGACAGAACGTGGCTGAAGAGCTTACTACCACCTCGATAAAGTTTTGGCCATTGAGATGCTGATGACCAAAGAGCGTCAGTCCAGAGATCTCTTGCAACGTAGCAACGCTTTCAACATCACCACAAAACAACAATCGGTCTTTTGCGTTGAGAACAAAATCAGGCCCAACTGACGGTACGGTCACGCCATCACGAACGACTTCGGCAAGGAACAGCTTTCTTAATGCTCGTAAATTATTTTCCGTGATAGTGCGCCCAACCAAAGGTGAGCCCGGCTCAACTCGAGACTCTAAGAAATAAGGTAAATCTTCTTGGCTTTGATCATCATAATTAGGCAACAAATAACTCAACGGGATCAAAATAAGCACGCCCCCAACCAGCACGGCTAAACCAATCATGGTCGGTGTAAAAAAGCTGAGACTTGGTAAGCCCGCATCCTCAACAAAGCTGTTGATTATTAAGTTGGTAGAGGTGCCAATAAGTGTCAGTGTGCCACCAAAAATCGCGGCATAAGAAAGCGGAATCAATAGCTTAGAGGGTGCGTGCTGCTGATTACGTTTGATCGCACCAATTAACGACACCACAACCGCGGTATTATTAGTAAAAGAAGAAAGCAACGCGGTAGAAAAGCCTAACTTGGCAATCACGCTACCAAGATTGCCCTCTGAAATACTGCGACTTACCCAACTGATCAATAAGGTTTTTTCTAATGCGCTCGATGCGAGAATCAACAAGACCAGCGTCAGAAGAGAAGAGTTAGTAAAGTTAGCCGCAATGGTATTGAGCTCTAACATGCCCGCCATAAACGCAATAAAGGCAGCGCCAGCAAACACATAACTCGGCTTCAGTTTGGTTACAAGTAAACAAGTGATAATGCCAAGCAATATCGCTAATACAAATCCTTGTTCCCACATAGCCTTTCCTTACCAACAAGCCCGATTCGGGCATAACAACGACATGTGCATACTGGCTGCACAGAGTGACAAATGAGTCACAAGATAAAAAAGCAAAGCAAGCGAAAAAGAACGCCAGAATGCTTGGTTTCTTGGGCTTCCTAGCATTCTGGGTTCGGGGGGAAATCAGCCTGACTGCATTCGCAATTCGGTCAGGCTCAATGAACTCATTACTTCTTCAGTAACTGGCTCAGGTCTTTGGCTTCCCAATGTGGGAAGTGCTTACGAACCAGTGCATTTAGCTCAAGTTCAAACGCAGAGACATCGGTTAAGTCTCGCTCAACTGCCGCGAGACTCTCTTTCACCATACCAGCACCAACGGTAACGTTAGTCAGACGGTCGATGATGATGAAACCACCGGTATCAGCACATTCTTGATAGTTATCAATCGCAACGGATTCGTTGAGTGACCACTCACACAAGCCAATACCATTGAGAGGTAACTCTGGTGCGCTATGAGTTGAAAGGTTGTTAATATCGTATTGGTGGCGAATCGCCTCAACGTGACCAACGGTCTTCTTACCGGCAATCTTAATGTCATAGTCACGACCCGGTTGCAGAGGTTGCTCTGTCATCCATACCACATCAGCAAGTAAGTGGTTTGTCGATTCCACTTGCGCGTTTTCCAGCACAATCAAATCGCCACGACTGATATCAATCTCATCGTTGAGCGTCAGAGTTACCGCTAAACCAGCCTGCGCCTCTTGTACGTCACCATCAAAAGTCACAATACGTTCAACGGTCGATGTTTTCCCAGACGGCAGTGCTTTAATGGCATCACCAACTTTCACCGAGCCCGATGAAATCGTGCCAGCGAAGCCACGGAAGTCGAGATTAGGGCGATTCACATACTGGACAGGAAAACGGAAATCACCTGCGCCTTTCTCTTGGTCAACATCCACATTCTCAAGCAACTCTAGTAGCGACGGGCCTTCAAACCAACTCAGGTTCTGACCCTTGTCTACCACGTTATCGCCTTCCAATGCGGAGATTGGAATGATTTGAATGTCCGTTTCACCTTCAAGGTTCTCAGAAAACTCTAAATACTCGTCGCGAATTTCTTCAAAACGTTCTTGTGAGTAATCCACCAAATCCATCTTGTTGATCGCAACAATAAAGTGCTTCAAACCCAATAGATTAGAAATGAATGAGTGACGACGAGTCTGATCTAATACACCTTTACGCGCATCAACCAAGATCACGGCAAGATCACAGGTCGACGCACCAGTTGCCATGTTACGCGTGTACTGCTCGTGTCCCGGCGTATCTGCAATGATGAACTTACGCTTCTGAGTCGAGAAGTAACGGTAAGCAACATCAATGGTGATGCCTTGTTCACGCTCAGCTTGCAGTCCATCAACTAGTAATGCCAAATCAGGCTTCTCACCTGTCGTGCCCACTCGTTGGCTGTCTGAGTGAACCGCTGCTAATTGATCTTCATAAATTTGTTTTGAGTCATGGAGCAAACGTCCAATCAACGTACTTTTGCCATCATCTACCGAGCCACAAGTCAGGAATCTAAGCAGAGACTTGTACTGGTGTTGTGTTAAATAGCCTTCAATTCCAAGCTCGGCTAATTGAGCTTCAACTGCACTGTTCATTATCTTTCCTTAGATCCTTTAGAAGTAACCCTGGCGTTTCTTAAGCTCCATCGATCCAGACTGATCGTGGTCGATCGCTCGCCCTTGACGTTCACTTGAGGTTGCCACCAACATCTCTTCAATAATGCCCGTCAACGTATTTGCCTCAGATTCAATGGCCCCCGTCAGTGGGTAACAGCCAAGAGTACGGAAACGAACACTCTTCTCTTCAATCACTTCACCAGGTTGAAGCTCCATACGTTCATCGTCCACCATGATCAACATGCCATCACGTTCAACAACTGGACGCTTGTCAGCAAGGTAAAGTGGGACAATCTCAATGTTCTCTAGATAGATGTATTGCCAGATATCTAGCTCAGTCCAGTTTGAAAGCGGAAATACGCGAATACTTTCCCCTTTGTTCACCTGACCGTTGTATGTCTTCCAAAGTTCAGGACGCTGGTTTTTAGGATCCCAGGTATGGTTCTTATCGCGGAAAGAATAAACACGCTCTTTAGCACGAGATTTTTCTTCATCACGACGCGCTCCACCGAATGCCGCATCAAAACCGTACTTATTCAGAGCTTGTTTAAGGCCTTGAGTTTTCATGATATCTGTATGCTTAGAAGACCCGTGTACAAAAGGGCTACACCCCATTGCAAGACCTTCTGGGTTCTTATGAACCAAAAGCTCGAAGCCATATTTCTCTGCGGTACGATCACGAAACTCAATCATCTCGCGGAACTTCCAATCCGTGTCTACGTGCAGTAAAGGGAATGGAATTTTGCCCGGATAAAAGGCTTTGCGTGCAAGATGCAGCATGACTGAGGAGTCTTTACCAATCGAATACATCATGACTGGGTTATCAAACTCAGCAGCAACTTCACGGATAATATGAATACTTTCCGCTTCGAGTTGTTTAAGGTGAGTTAAACGTTGTTGGTCCATGTTTAGTATTTCCTTTTTAAGCTTGAAGGCTCATTACGTCCCTAATCTTTGGTCTGAAATTATATGGATCTGGCAATAGCACTTTTGTTGATTTCAGTACTAGACAAAAACCAGTCCAACTTTTGAGACAGACGCACAACTTCACCGACAACGATCAAAGAAGGAGCCTGAGCTTTTTTAGATAATTCAGATAGTTGGGACAAATTTCCCGAGAAAACTTTTTGTTGAATTTGAGTGCCACGTTCAATGATGGCGATAGGTGTTGAGGCCGCCCTACCATGTTTGATGAGCTGATTCTGAATATAGTGTGATTTCATCAAACCCATGTAGATCACTAAAGTTTGATTACCGCGTGCAAGTGTCGACCAATCCATATCGTCACTTTCTTCTTTGAGATGGCCGGTAACAAATAAGGCCGATTGCGCGTAATCACGATGAGTCAATGGAATCCCAGCATAAGCCGTCGCCCCCGCAGCAGCTGTAATACCTGGCACAACTTGAAAACGCACGCCCGCATCAGCCAAGACTTCTAACTCTTCGCCACCACGCCCGAACACAAATGGATCGCCACCTTTAATGCGCACCACTTTGTAACCTTGCTTAGCAAAATCCACCAACAGTTGATTGGTCTTCTCTTGCGGCACGCTGTGATGACCTGCACGTTTACCCACGCAAACCAAAATGGTTTCGCTTGGAATTAGCGCCATGATCTCGTCAGAAACCAGATAATCGTAAAGTATGACTTCAGCTTGTTGCAGGCAGTTAAGTGCTTTTAACGTCAATAGTTCAGGGTCACCCGGACCTGCACCTACAAGGGCGACTTCACCAGATTGAAGAGATTGTTTGCTGAAACGCGGAAGATCGGCAGCTTGGTTATCCGAAACCAGCCGAGGCCTATTGATTGGGAAAGTCGTTACTGAATCTTTAACTGCCATGTGCTTGCTCATCATCCATTGATATCGTTATGCAAGGCATTATGGCGGTGGGTTTATATTACCGGAAATTCTAAAATTTCATTTTTTATTCAAAAAACTGCTAAGAAGCTTTTGTTAGGTCTCATTCAAAATGGTGAAAAAGGCATCAATTTTACACATTCCTCCGCATTTAATTGCCTAATGTTCACAGTTTTCTGCATCTTAGCCTGAGCTTGCACTAATATTTGTTACATTACGCTGTACGCCCCCTCTATCCCATTTAATTGGAGCACCTCATGAAAATGGCAGTTAATCCCGTATCCGTCGCAGTTTTGAGCGGTATGTTGACGCTTGCAGGCCCAGCAATGGCCGATACCATCAAGCTTCGAATCATCGAAACCACCGATATTCACACCAATGTGATGGATTATGATTACTACAGAGACCAACCTTCACAACAAATTGGTTTAAGCCGCGCTGCAACACTGGTTAAACAAGCTCGTGAAGAAGCAGTGAACAGTGTTTTAGTCGACAATGGAGACTTGATTCAAGGTAGCCCAATGGGCGATTACATGGCAGCGAAAGGGATTAAGACTGGCGAAGTTCACCCTGTTTACAAAGCAATGAACCAACTCAACTACGATGTGGGTAATATTGGTAACCATGAATTCAATTACGGTCTCGACTTCCTGAAGAAAACAATTGATGGTGCGAACTTCCCTTATATTAGTGCGAATGTTTTCGACAAAAAGACTGGCGAGCACTACTTCAAGCCTTATCTAATCAAAACGCATACGTTCAAAGATACCGACGGTCAAAGCCATGAAATCAAAGTGGGTTACATTGGCTTCGTACCACCACAAATCATGGTATGGGACAAAAACAACCTAGAAGGTAAAGTCTTTGCAAAAGACATCACAGAGACAGCGAAAAAACTGGTCCCTGAGATGAAAAAAGCAGGCGCGGACGTGATTGTTGCTATACCTCACTCTGGCATTTCCACTGACCCATACAAGTTAGGCGCAGAAAACTCAGTCTACTACTTAACGGAAGTAGAAGGCATTGATGCCATTGCGTTTGGTCACTCTCACGCGGTATTCCCGGGTAGAGACTTTGCCAACCTACAAGGCGTTGACAACGCAAAAGGTACTATCAATGGCGTAACGGCTGTGATGCCGGGTCGCTGGGGTAGCCACGTTGGTGTAATGGACTTGATGCTGAAAGAGAAAGACGGCAAGTGGCAGGTCGTAGAGGGTCAATCAGAAGCTCGTCCTATCTTTGACAAAGCAAACAAGAAGTCTCTGGCTAAAGCGGATAAAGGCATTGTGGATGCATTGGTAGAGGACCACAAAGGCACGCGCGAGTTTGTTAACCAACCAATTGGTAAAGCAAATGACGTGATGTACAGCTTCCTGGCACTTGTGCAAGATGACCCAACGATTCAAATCGTCAACCTAGCGCAGAAAGATTACGTGGAACGCTTTATCCAAGGTGACCCAGATCTTGCTGACATTCCGGTATTGAGTGCAGCGGCACCATTTAAAGTAGGTGGACGCAAAGACGATCCAAACGGTTTCACTGAAGTAGAGTCTGGTCAACTGACTTTCCGTAACGCCGCAGACCTTTATCTGTACCCGAACACGCTTGTTGCAATGAAGGTTAAAGGTAAAGAAGTACGCGAGTGGCTAGAGTGTAGTGCGGGTCAGTTCAACCATATTGATGTGAATAGCACTAAACCTCAGTCTTTGATCAACTGGGATAGTTTCCGTACGTATAACTTCGACGTGATCGATGGTGTTAGTTACCAGATCGACGTGACTCAACCTCCAAAATACGATGCCGATTGTAAAGTGATTAACCCTGACTCACAGCGTATCTTGAACCTGACTTACAACGGTAAACCGGTTGATCCGAAGCAAGACTTCATCATCGCAACCAACAACTACCGCGCTTACAGTGCAACCTTCCCTGGTACTGGCCCGGACTTCATCGCATTTGATTCTCCAGACGAGAACCGTTCTGTGGTTGCCGCATACATCTCTCGCATTAGTAAAGAGCAAGGGGAAGTAACACCGAGTGCAGACAACAACTGGTCTTTCGCGCCAATTAAATCAAACAACAAACTCGATGTTCGCTTTGAAACGTCACCAAGTGACAAAGCCGCGCAATTCATCAAAGAAAAAGGACAATACCCGATGAAACGTGTAGCAACTGACGAGGTAGGTTTCGCGATTTACCAAATCGACTTAAACCAAAAATAAGTCTTATTTGGCAATGATGTTAAGCGGCTCTTGTGAGCCGCTTTTTTGTTCCGCTAGAATATAGAAAACCGCTTCTGAGTCATCACATGCACAACGATCTTTTTTCTGACCTAATCAATCACGGCTTCCTCGAAAGCGAAGCGAACCAACTTATTGAACACGGTCAGCAACTCGAACTTCCGACACGTCATATTCTTAACCACCAAGGTGAATTCAGCTCTCATATTTACTTTGTTTTAGCGGGGTTATGCCACGCGAGTTACCTGACCGACAAAGGTAAGGAATTCAGTAAAGAGTTCTACTGGGAAAAAGATTGGGTGATTGGTTTTGAGGGACTCATTAAGAGCCAGCCTTCCCCTTATTTATTAGAAACGCTAACGCCTTGTGATTTATTTTGCTTGCCCATAGAGGTACTACATCAATGGCGAGCAGAGAAGCACCCTATTTACCTCAAGCTGCTCGAAGCTCAATTAATGCATAAAGAAAACAAAGAACGCTTTATGTTGCTCTACTCTCCAGAAGAGCGCTACCAATTATTTTGCCAGCACTATCCAGATCTAGAACAGCGCATTACTGATAGTCAAATCGCGGCTTATTTGGGAATTACCGCCATCAGTTTGAGTCGTATTAAATCTCGATTAAAAATACATCACGAAAAGTAAAACTAAAATAATATTGACAGAAAACAATCAAAACAATCAAAACAATCAAAACAATCAAAACAATCAAAACAAATAGTCATAGTCTTATTACTAAGCAAAGCTATTACTTTGAAGTATAAGCAAAAATTAAATTTACCACCTAGATATACACCCAAATATACCACACCCTCCTTAACCATATTTTTACCTCACTCGCCGATTTTATACGCGAGTGAACCAATACGAATAAAGGAAGAGGATTATGTTTGGAAAACTAAAAGCAGCAGCTGGTGATGCCGCCAACAATAAAGCAGCAACATTGATCACTGCACATGTAGAACCCGTTATGGAGGAAATTCAAGGGTTCTCTCCGACCATCATTATGGAAGACGACACGTATCAAAGCCACGTCATTGAACCGACTTTAGTTGCTCTACAGGCCGCATCGTCCGGCGTAACCTCTATGGTGCCTAACTTTGATGAGAAATTTGGGACCTGTATGTTCCACCTTCGTAGTGAACTACTTGAATTATCGGAAGACAAAGTCGAACTCATCGCCGACTTTAAGCAACAGCTACCAACGGCCGTAATGGAAGGATTAAAGCTGTAGCATAGAAGAAGAACGAATAAAAACGGCTACCTAAGTAGCTAATGCCGATCAGTTAAGAAATTAATAGACTGATCAATTGAACGATCCCACCAGTGTGTAAAAATCCGATAGACCATGTCTAT